>PKWQ01000080.1 GCA_003133265.1 Acetobacteraceae bacterium | reverse complement strand
GACCTCGGCCCGATCGGCTCCAACGGGCTGGCCAATCCGCGCGATTTCCTCGCCCCCGTCGCCGCCTACGAGGATCGCGACGAACCGACCGAGATAGTGCAGAAATACCAAGGCGCGCTGTGGGCGACTACGCTCGACCGCTCGCCGCTGGACGTGGTCGCCTGGCACGGCAACCACACGCCGTACAAATACGATCTGGCCCGGTTCCACGTCATCAACACGGTCAGTTTCGACCATTGCGACCCGTCGATCTTCACCGTGCTGTCCTCGCCGACCGACACGCCCGGCGCGGCCAACATGGATTTCGTGATCTTCCCGCCGCGCTGGATGGTGGCCGAGCACACGTTCCGNNGACGGCAAGGCCGGCGGTTTCAACCCCGGCGGCGCCAGCCTGCACGGGCTGATGAGCGCGCACGGCCCGGATGCCACCACCTACCAGCGCGCCATCGCCGCCGACCTGGCGCCGCAGAAGATCGACAACACGCTGGCGTTCATGTTTGAAACTAGGCTGGTGCTGCACCCCACCGAGCAGGCGCTCGGCCTGCCGGAATTGCAGGGCGGCTACGATCGGGTCTGGAACGGGCTGGCCAAACACTTCACCGGACGGAAGGACTGACCGGCGAACCCCGATACCATTTGCGGGATGGTGACCAGATCGTCTTTGGGGCAAACTGCCGCGAATCCGAGTGGTAACGATAGGCTTTGGCGAATGCCATGGCCGGGTCGCACCGGTGCCAGGATGAAGAGGGGAAACCGGCCATGCTCGAACACACCATCCATCGGCGCGGATTGATCGCGGGCGCCGCTGCCGCGCCGCTGTTCGGACGCAGGGCGCGCGCCGAGGATACGGACACGGTCAGGATCGGCGTGCTGACGGATGCGGCCGGTCCCTACGCCGACAGCGGCGGCCCCGGCTCGGTGGTCGCCGCGCGCATGGCGGCGGCGGATTTCGGCGGCACCGTGCTGGGCAAGAAGATCGAGATCATGCTCGGCGATACCCAGAACAAGCCGGACCTCGCCAGCAGCGTCGCGCGCCAATGGTACGACACCGGCCATGTGGACGCGATCACCGACCTGCCGGTCACCCCGGTCGCCGCCGCCGTGTTGCAGGTGGCGCGGGAGAAGCAGCGCACGGTGATGATCACCGCCTCGGCGGTCAGCGAGTTCACCTCCAAGCTCTGCGCGCCGATCAGCACGCATTGGGCGGACGATACCAATGCGCTGACCACCACCACGGCGAAGGAAGTGGTGGCGCAGGGCGGCAAGAGCTGGTTTTTCCTGACGGTGGATTTCACCTTCGGCAAGGCGCTGGAAACCGCGGCGACAGCGGTGATCGAGCGGAACGCCGGCAAGGTGCTCGGCTCCGCCTATTTCCCGATCGGCAACAGCGATTTCTCCTCGCAACTGGTGCAGGCACAGGCATCCGGCGCGCAGGTGATCGGTCTGGCCGCGGTCGGCAACGATCAGGTGAACGCGATCAAGCAGGCCGCCGAGTTCGGCCTGACCAAGGAACACAAGCAGCGGCTGGCGAGCTTCCTGGTCTACATCACCGACATCCACTCGCTCGGCCTGCAAACCACGCAGGGGTTGCTGCTGACCAGCAGCTTCTACTGGGACCAGAACGAGAAATCCCGTGTCTTCTCCCGGCATTTCAATGCCACGCGCAACGCCATGCCGACCCGCAACCAGGCGTCGATCTACACCGCGACGCTGCATTTCCTGAAGGCAATGGCGCAGGCCGGCACCCGCGACGCGCTGGCGGTGAACAAGGCGATGCGGGCGCTGCCGGTCGATTATCACGGCCACCCCGGGACGGTGCGCGCCGATGGGCGGGTGATGTACTACCTGACGCTGTACCGGGTGAAGTCCCCGGCACAGAGCAACGCGGCCTGGGACTATTACACGCCCGTCAGCAACATCGGGGCGGTGGAAGCGTTCCTGCCGATGAACCCGGCCTGCGCCGGCTAGGCAAACCGGAGCGCGTCGGTATTTCTCAGTCCTGGATGGTGCTGCCGCGATTGGCAATCATCGCCAGCAGTTCGCGCCGCGTGGCGGGATCGTCGCGGAACGCACCCAGCATGCGGCTGGTTACCATCGTGACGCCCGGCTTGTGGATGCCGCGCGTGGTCATGCACTGATGCGCGGCCTCGATCACCACGGCCACGCCGCGCGGCTCCAGCACATCCTGTAGCGTGTTGGCAATCTGCGCGGTCAGTTTTTCCTGGATCTGCAACCGTTTCGCGTAGGCTTCCACCACGCGCGCCAGCTTGCTGATCCCCACCACGCGCCGGTGCGGCAGGTACGCCACGTGCGCGCGGCCGATGATCGGCACCATATGGTGCTCGCAATGGCTCTCCAGGCGGATATCGCGCAGCAGCACGATCTCGTCGTACCCGTCGGTTTCCTCGAATGTGCGTTCCAGCAATGCGACCGGATCGATCGCGTAGCCGGCGAAGAACTCCTCATAGGCGCGCACCACGCGCGCGGGCGTGTCGATCAGCCCTTCGCGCGTCTGATCGTCGCCCGCCCATTGGATCAGGGTACGGACCGCGGCTTCAGCCTCCTCGCGCGACGGACGACTGGCCGCAACAAGCGGCACGGATGGCGTCCGAACATTCACCGCAAAAACTCCTTCCGAACCGAGAGGCGCTCAGCCTGGCCCGGTAAATATGGGCACGCGACCGATGCCCGCAAGGCAAGAGCAACACATCAATGCACCCGCCCGCCCTGGTGCGGACTATCCAGGCTGAAGGCGGGGATCGCCACGTCGAAAGTCTCGCCCGACGACGGTACGGTCATGTGGTAGGCGCCGACCATGAAGCCGGATGGCGTGTCCAGCGGCGTGCCGGAGGTGTATTCGAAACTGCCGCCAGGCTCCAGCAGCGGCTGCTCGCCCACCACCCCGGCGCCATGCACATGCTGCGTCCGCCCGCGCCCGTCGGTGATATCCCAGGTGCGGCGCAGCAGCCGCACCGGCTCGTCCCCCTGGTTCTCTATTCTGACCCGATAGGCCCAGACATAACGCCATTCCTCCGGCTTCGACTGGTCCTCCAGATAGAAGGACCGGACGATGACCCGGATGCCGCGCGTGATCTTGGAATAATCGTCGGTCATGACAGAGGCGAGTCTCGCCGGTTGTGGCGGCGAATTCAAGGCAAACCCCGCTTGTGCCCGGCTATGCGCGCAATTTGGACAATGCGCCCGCCAGATCCTCCTTCAGATCCTCCACATCCTCCAGCCCGACCGAGAGCCGGATCACGCCGTCCGTGATGCCCAGACGCGCCCGCTCGTCCTCGCCGATCCGCATATGCGTCGTGGTGGCGGGATGCGTGGCCAACGACTTGGAATCGCCGAGATTGTTGGAAATCGCGATCAGCCCGAAGCCATTCATCACGGCGAACGCGCCAGCCTTGCCGCCGGCGACCTCGAAGGTGACCAGCGTGCCGCCGGCGCTCATCTGCGCCACCGCCAGATCGTGCTGGGGATGGTCGGCGCGGGTCGGATACCACACCCGCGAGACCCCCGGCTGGATGGCGAGAAAATCGGCGATGGCGGCCGCCGCGCGGCTCGCGGCATCGACGCGCAGCGCCAGCGTCTCCATGCCCTTCAGCAGCAGCCATGCGTTGAACGCCGACAGGGTCGGGCCGGTATTGCGGATGAAGGGCCGCAGCACCTCGTTCATCCATTTTTCTCCGCCGAGCACCGCGCCGCCGAGCACGCGGCCCTGGCCGTCGATGTGCTTGGTACAGGAATAGACCACCACGTCGGCGCCGAATGTCAGCGGCTGCTGCAACAGCGGGGTGGCGAAGACGTTGTCCACCACCACGATCGCACCGGCCGCGTGCGCCAGATCGCTCACCGCGCGCAGATCGACCATCTCCAGCATCGGATTGGACGGGGTTTCCAGCAGCACGAGGTTCGCCGGGCGCGACAAAGCGGCGCGCCACTGGTCGAGATCGCCGCCATCGACGAATTCGGTGGCGATGCCGTAGCGCGGCAGCAGGGTGGAAACGATCCAGTGGCAGGAGCCGAACAAGGCGCGCGACGCCACCATCCGGTCGCCGCACTTGAGGTGCGACAGCAGCGCCGCATTCACCGCCGCCATGCCGGTGGCGGTGGCGCAGCAGACGTCCGCCCCCTCGATCTCGGCCAGACGCTGCTCCAGCATCGCCACCGTCGGGTTGCCGAAGCGGGAATACTGATAGTGCTGCACCGCGCCGGTGAACGTCGCTTCGGCCTGCTCGGCGTTGTCGTAGACGAAGCCGGAGGTCAAGAAGATCGCTTCCGACGTCTCGCCATGCTGGCTGCGCTGCACGCCGCCATGCACGAGCCGGGTGGCGGGACGGAACTTGGCGGTGTTGCTGGTCATCTCTGTCAGGGCCCCTGTCGCGTTGGCCCGACCGTTGAGCAGAGGCCCGCCGCGCATGGAGCACGGACGTACCGCTGGCCTCTTTAGCGCGCTTGTTTCACCTCGCCGCAATCCGGCCGGACAAATCACGAGGGGCGGAAACATCTCCGCCGGGGCCGAAAGCTAGGCCAGGGTGGATTGCGCCGTCAACCCGGGTTTCCTATAAACGCCCTCTTCCGTTGCCGGCGAGGCGATCGGCTCCGTCACGGCACTGGACGCGCGGGTGTAGTTCAATGGTAGAACGGCAGCTTCCCAAGCTGCACACGAGGGTTCGATTCCCTTCACCCGCTCCA
>PKWQ01000111.1 GCA_003133265.1 Acetobacteraceae bacterium | reverse complement strand
CCGGAAAATCCCCTGAACCAGCCGCGGAGCTGAACCAGACCGGGGAGCCGACCATGCCAGTGCCGGGATTGCCGCCGTACAACGACACCAACGTGTTCGCACGCATCCTGCGCGGCGAGATACCGTCCAAGCGCATCTACGAGGACGAATGGGCGGTGGCGTTCCACGACATCGCGCCGCAGGCGCCGGTGCATGTGCTGGTGATCCCGCGCGGCAAATACTGCTCGTTCGCCGATTTCTCCGCCAGCGCCAGCGCCGAGGAGATCGTCGGCTTCACCCGCGCCGTGGGCAGGATCGCCAAGAATTTGGGGCTGGAGGCGGACGGCTACCGGGTGATCGCCAACATGGGCCAGCACAGCGGCCAGGAAGTGCCGCATTACCACGTGCATATCCTGGCTGGGCGGCCGCTGGGGCGGATGCTGCCGTCCGTGTAGGCGGGGTTGTCCGGCAGCACGTAGCACGTAGGGCGGATAAGCTCTTGCGCCATCCGCCATCGCAAGGCTCCCTATGGCGGATCGGGTTTGATCCCGCCGATTGGAACGCGGGCACGACCAACCTCCCCGAGCGGAGTAAGCGCCGCTGAGACGCAGTTCCGGCGGATGGCGCAAGAGCTTATCCGCCCTATGCTTGCTGTATCACGCATGGGCTTAATCATTTACCGAAAATCAGCAATTTCCTATAAAGCGATAGCCACCGATCTTGCCGTTCTTCACGGCAATCGTTTCCTCACAGGAATACATTGAACCGCCGTCACGCTGAGTACGTCGCCACGTCAGGTAGCTGACGGCACCCACAGTCGTTGTTGCGTCTGGCACGCCAGCCTTACCTATCGCAAATGACGTGGGCTGACCAATCGGGTCGATGCCTGATCCATTCCGTTGAGGATATAGCTTGGCCTGGGTGTAGGGCGAAGAAATGCAGCCGATTAGCCCGCAATTCTGCTCACTTGGCGGCAAATATGTCTCCTGAGCATCGATAGCTGCTTGCTTTTGCCGTTCTGCCAATTGTTTGGCTGCGACATCGTCAGCTTCCACCTTAGCCAACCTCGCCGTCTGTTGAGGTGTCAGTTTCTTGCCAGCGTCGCGCTTAGCCCGCAAATCGGCAATGTCACGTTCTGTTTGCGCGACCGCCTCACGCTCGCGGGCTTGCTCAGCATCGCGCTTCACCCCTGCCAATCGGATTTCCTCAAGGTAGGCGTCGTGGTCGTTGACCAGCTTTGTTTCTGCCACGGATAAGGGCTCAACTCCCCTAGTCCGCTTTGCCAGAGCATCGTAAGTCGGGTCTCTCGAAGCAGCGCAGCCCCCGAGCAACGTCAGGCCGACTGCCGCCATCATCAACCAACGCATGTCACACCTCGGAATTCAAGACCGCCTCTGCGGCGGTCTTTCCTGCGTGAGCGCATATCTGGTGCAATTCCACGCGGCATTGCACCCTACGGGCCATCAATCAATGGTCATCCGCCTGCAACTCGGTTGCGACGATAATCCGGCATGCAATGATGGCGGTCCGTGTCGAAGGGTGGTCGAATGCCAAACGCATTCCACCCTACAATTGCGGTGTTGGCGCTTCCAGTAGAAACGCCGCCCCTAATTCAGCCGCGATCGCAAGTCGTCCATCGCCGAGCGCGCCCGGCTGGCGGCCTCGCCCTGCGGCACCAGGTTCAAAAACCGCTCGAAGCAGCGCAAAGCGGCGGCGACCCGATCGAGCCGCTGGTTGATCAGCGCCGTCTCCCGCCACAGCGCCACGTAGTCCGGCGCGATGCGCAGCATGTCCTCGGCGCAGGCCAGCGCCTCGGTCAGCTGGTTGTCGCACAGCCGGCGGATCTTGATGTTGTTCTGCAACCGCAGCAGCACCTCGCGCGTGCCCATCGGCTGCAGCACGGCGGGCCGCAGTTCGGCCTTCTGTCCCTCCACGCGCTTGATCAGCGCGCGCAGGTCCTTGGCGGCCAGCGGCGTGCCGCCGTCGAACACGTCCAGCACCACCTTCTCGGTCTTGCCCTGGATCGCGATCAGGAAATGGCCGGGAAAATCCACCCCGTGCGCCGCCCAGCCGGCGGCGCGCGCGGCGTGCAGCCAAAGGATGCCGAGCGACACCGGCAGACCCAGCTTGCGCTCGGTCACCCGGATCAGGTTGGCGTTGGCCGGATCGTCATAGCTGTCGGTATCGCCGGCATAGCCGTGCCGCCCGGCGATCAGCCCGGCCAGCGCGCCGGCGCGGGCGGAGAGATCGCCCCTGGGCACGTCCGCCGCCGTAGCCACGGCGTCGCGGGCCAGGTCCGACAGCCGCTCCCGCGCCGCCTGCCAGTCGGCATCCGGCGCATCCACCCGCCCCAGCTGCAACGCGGCGTCGGCGATGTCGATCTCGGCATCGGGCAACTGGCCGATGGCCTCCAGCGCGGCGCGCGGGTCGTTCATCTCACGCGCCGCGCTGGCATGTCACGTGCGGCACCGGTTCTGGATCACTCCGCCGCCGCTTCCGGCAGATAGAGCGCCTTGCCCTTCTCGGCGAACTCCGCGCTTTTCGCCTCCATCCCGGCCATCCGCTCGGCCTCCACGCGCAGATCCTGGGTGATCCGCATCGAGCAGAATTTCGGCCCGCACATCGAGCAGAAATGCGCGACCTTGTGCGCATCCTTCGGCAGCGTCTCGTCGTGGAAGCTGCGCGCGGTGTCGGGATCGAGCGCCAGGTTGAACTGGTCTTCCCAACGGAACTCGAAGCGTGCGCGCGAGATCGCATCGTCGTGCAACTGGGCGGTGGGATGGCCCTTCGCCAGATCGGCGGCGTGCGCGGCCAGCTTGTAGGTGATCACCCCGGTCTTCACGTCGTCGCGGTTGGGCAGGCCCAGATGCTCCTTNNGTGATGTGGTCGTAGCCGGGCGCGATATCGGTGGTCAGCGGCCCGAGCGTGTAGAACGGCGCCTCGCCGCACTCGGCCAGCTGCTTTGTCATATTGACCTTGATCTTGTGCATCGGCACATGGCCGGGCCCCTCGATCATCACCTGGCAGCCCTTGTCCCAGGCCACCTTGGTCAGTTCGCCCAGCGTCTCCAGCTCGCCGAACTGCGCCGCGTCGTTGGCGTCGGCGTTGGAGCCGGGGCGCAGCCCGTCGCCCAGCGAGAACGAGACGTCGTACTTGCGCATGATGTCGCAGATCTCGTCGAAGCGCTCGTACAGGAAGCTCTCCTTATGGTGCGACAGGCACCAGCGCGCCATGATCGAGCCGCCGCGCGAGACGATGCCGGTGACGCGCTTGGCGGTCAGCGGCACGTATTTCAGCCGCACGCCGGCATGGATGGTGAAATAGTCCACGCCCTGCTCGGCCTGCTCGATCAGCGTGTCCTTGAATATTTCCCAGGTCAGCTTGTCGGGCTCGCCGTCGACCTTCTCCAGCGCCTGATAGATCGGCACCGTGCCGATCGGCACCGGGGAGTTGCGCAGGATCCAGCCGCGGATGTTGTGGATGTTCCGCCCGGTGGACAGGTCCATCACCGTGTCGGAGCCCCAGCGGATCGCCCAGACCAGCTTTTCCACTTCCTCGGCCGCACCCGAGGTAACGGCGGAGTTGCCGATGTTGGCGTTGATCTTCACCAGGAAGTTGCGCCCGATGATGACTGGCTCGATTTCCGGGTGGTTGATGTTGGCGGGGATGATGGCGCGGCCGCGCGCGATCTCGCTGCGGACGAATTCCGGGGTGATGAAGGCGGGGATTTCCGCGCCGAAGCTCTCGCCGTCGGCGACGCGGGCTTCCGCGCCCTCGATCATGCTGGTGCGGCCCATGTTCTCGCGATGGGCGACATAGATCATCTCCTCGGTGATGATCCCGGCGCGGGCATATTCGTACTGGGTGACCGGCTGGCCGTTCCGGCCGGCCAGCACCTTGTGCTCAGCCGGACAGGGCGGAACCAACCGGTCGTCGCCGATATTGCCGTTGTCCTCGGGCTTCACCGCGCGCGGCGTGGCGGGGACGAAGCCGCGTTTGGCGAGCCATTCGGCGCGAATCGGCGGCAGCCCGGCGGCGAGGTCGACGGTCACGCCCGGGTCGGTGAACACGCCCGAGGTGTCGTAGGCGCGGAATGCTTCTTCCCGCGCCGACGGATCGAGCGCGATCTCGCGGAACGGCACGCGGATGTCGGGCCGGCCTTGGGGGCTGGTGTAGATCTTTCGCGAGCCGATGATCGGCCCCGTGGTCACCGAACTGGGCTTCTGCTGCACCGTCATGGACGTTTTCCTTTTCTCGCTCTCCGGGGTGCGGCGGCGGGCGGGAAACGGATGCCTGAAAATTCCCGTCCCTCCGCCGGCATGACCCGGTTCAGGTTCAAAAGGGTCACCGCGCTGCCTGTTTCCGGTGCCGGGTTCAGGCCGTCGGTCTCTCAGCCCCCTGCGGGACTCCCCTCGGTATGGCGAAAACATGCGGCGTTTCAGGGCGGAATGTCAAACCTGACTTCCGCGCTCCGGTTTGCCGGATCGTTCGCTCCCGGGCGATCGAGGCCTGTCAGTCGATTTGGATCATTGACGTCCCGCCGCCGCCGGCCCAAAAGTACGATGGATTATTTTCGGTTATGGGGGCTCCGATGCGGTACCGTGTACATCTTCTTACGGCGCTATTTGTTGCAACTGTTGGCGTGGTCGGCATTCCCGTCGCCGCTGTTGCCCAACAGAACGCGCCCACGGCTGCCGCACAAAAGCAGTCGCCGACTCCCCACTCCTTGCTGGCGGAACATATCACCGTTCAGGGTCGTTTGAACGAACTCGCCCGGGAGCCCGGCGCGGTCGGGACGACGGCCAAGAAGATTCTTGCCGTCATGGTGCCGCACGACAAGCGCGAGGAAGAATTCGTGTTTCCGCTCCTCGGCCTCGTGGACGACCTGGCGGCGGGCAAGGCCGGCCCCGACATGGCCTGGGCCTTGGCCATGTCGGACCGGGTGAAGGCGGAGCAGAAGCAGCTCTATACCGAGCATTCGGCGATCATCGCCGCGGTGAACGAACTCGCCGCCGCCGCTCGGGACCGCCACGACGCCAACCTCGAGGCCTTCGCGGAGGAGGTCGCCGCCAGCGAAGTGAACGATGGCGAGGTCGAGTACCCGACCGCGATCCTGGTCGGCATGTATCTGCGCACCCAGCTGAAGGTGGCCAAATAGCCGGGAATGCGGCGGATGGGTTCCGAACGGTTCTGACCGGCCGGTTCAGCCGTTCACCCGTCGGATCAGTTCCGCCCATGTGTCCAGCACCGGCAGGATCGTGTCGGCCTTTTCCGACTCCAGGCTGGTGATCACGCGCGCCACGCCCAGATCCTGGTAGCGCTTCATCCTGTCCACGTCCGGGTTGCGGTCCCAGACCGAGATTTGCAGGCTGTTCAGGTCGCGCCCGGCCTCGCTCGCCATCTGCCGGAAACGGGGAACCAGGTCGGCGAGGTCGGTCTTGGCGTAGGTCGTCACCTGCGGCATCCAGCCGTCGCCATAGCGGATCGCCCGGCGCGCGCTGTAGGGGAACGCGCCGCCGACCAGGACCGGCGGGTGCGGTTTCTGCACCGGCTTCGGCCACATCGCCATCGGGCCGAAATTCACCAGCTCGCCGTGATATTCCGGGCTCGGCTGGGTCCAGATCGCCTTCATCGCCTCTATTCGCTCGCGCGCCAGCTTGTGGCGGGTCTCGAACACGGTGCCGTGGTCCTCGATCTCGTCCTGGTTCCAGCCATTGCCGATGCCGAACAGGAAACGCCCGCCGGAAACCTGGTCGATCGAGGCGACCAGCTTGGCGGTCTGGATCGGGTCGCGCTGGGTGATCAGGCAGACCCCGGTGCCGACCCGCAGCCGCTTGGTCGCCATCGCCGCGGCGGTCAGCGTCACGAACGGGTCCATCACGTCGTAATATTTCTTCGGCAGAACGTCGCCCAGGATGAACGGGGTCTTGCGCGACGCCGGGATGTGCGAGTGCTCCGGCGCCCAGACGGACTCGAAGCCCCGCTCCTCCAGCGCCCGCGCCAAGTCCGGGGCGGCCATCGAATAGTCGGTGAAGAACATCGATGCACCGAAATCCATTGTTTTCCTCCTTATGCCGGCGGACATGACTTCAGGCGTTGGTCTTGGCCATCAGGTCCGCCCAGCTATCGATCACCGGCAGGATCTTGTCCGCCTTTTCCGACTCCAGGTTGAACACCACGCGCGCGACGCCGAGGTCCTGGTAGCGCTTCATCAGGTCCAGATCGCGCTTGGGGAACCATACCGTGATCTCGATCTTGGACGGGTCGCGGCCGGCCTCGGTGGCCATTTCGCGGAAGCGGGGGATCAATTCGGCGATCTCGCCGTAGCCGCCGCGCGAGGCCTGCGGGATCCAGCCGTCGCCGTAGCGGATCGCCCGGCGCGCGCTGAACGGGAAGGCGCCGCCGACGATCACCGGCGGGTGCGGCTTCTGCACCGGCTTCGGCCAGGCCATCATCGGATCGAAATTCACGAATTCCCCGTGATATTCCGCCTTCGACTGGGTCCAGATCGCCTTCATCGCCTCGATGTTCTCGCGCGCCAGCTTGTGGCGCGTGGCGTAGACGGTGCCGTGGTTCTCCATCTCGTCCTGGTTCCAGCCGTTGCCGACGCCGAACAGGAAGCGCCCGCCGGAGATGGTGTCGATCGAGGCGACCAGCTTGGCGGTCTGGATCGGATCGCGCTGCGCCACCAGACAGATGCCGGTGCCGATCTTCAGCCGCTTGGTCGCCATCGCCGCCGCCGTCAGCGTCACGAACGGGTCCATCGCGCCGTAGTACCGCCTCGGCAGGTCGCCGCCGGCCGGGAACGGCGTCTTGCGGGTCAGCGGAATGTGCGAGTGCTCGGGCGCCCAGACGGATTCGAAGCCACGCGATTCCAGTGCCTGGCCAAGCTCGCCGGGCGCCATGGAGTAGTCGGTGAAGAACATCGATGCGCCGAAATCCATGGTCGTTCCTCCTGTTGTTGCTCTTGTCCCGTTTTCAGTTGCCGCGGAAATGCGGCATCACGTCCTCGCTCACCCACTGGAACTGTTCCAGCATCCGCGCCTTCGGCGTGCCCATCGAGGTACTGAGATTGATGTGGCGCATGCCGGGATAACGCTGTTCCAGAACCTTCAGATAGGCGGTCAACTCGTCCGGCGTGCCGGCGAACCAGGCGCCGGTCTTCATGAAGTGATCCAGGCTTGGCACCCCGGCCTCGGCCCAGCCGCCGCGGCGCGGGGTCGCCTTCACCTGATCGGGCGTGATGCCCGGCACGAAGCCGAGCGGGGCGAACATCTTCACATGCTCCTCATACCACGGCGTCATTTCGGCGATCGCCTGCTCGCGCGTCTTGGCCAGATGGAAGAAGATGCCGACCGTCAGGTTCTCGCCGAGTTCCAGGTGCTGCCCGGCGCGCCCCGCCGCGTCGCGGTAGGCGTGGATCGGGCCTTCCGCCATGGTCGCCGCCCCGCCGCCGACCGCGCCCTTGATGCCGTGGCGGATCATGAAATCCATCGCGCGCGGCGTGGCGGAGACGATCGGCTGCCAGGTTTCCACCGGAGTATGCACCGGGCGGGGCACCAGGGTCAGTTCCTTGAGCTGGTAGCCGCGATACGGCACCTCCGGCGGCAGCGTGTAGTGCTTGCCCTTATGGGAGAAGCGTTCGTTGTTGAACGCCTTGAAGATGATCTCGACCTGTTCCTCGAACAGTTCGCGGTTGGCGTTCTGGTCGATGATCGGACTGCCGAAGGTCTCCACCTCGCGGGTGTGGTAGCCCCGGCCGACGCCGAACACGGGTGCGGCCCTTGGTCATGATGGCGGCGGCGGCGAAATCCTCGGCCAGCCGCAGCGGGTGCCACATCGGGGCGATGTTGAAGCCGCAGCCGATCTTCAGCTTCTCGGTCAGATGCGCCAGATGCACCGCCAGCATCAGGATGTTGGGCAGGCACTCGTAGCCCTCGAACTGGAAATGATGCTCGGCGAGCCACAGCGTGTCCCAGCCGAGCCGGTCGAGCTGCTTCGCCACCGCCGCGGTCTTCTCGAACACCCCGGCGAGCTGGTCGTTGGAAAACCGCCGCTCATTGGCCGGCGTGGCGTTCTGCCCCATGTCCGGCAGGTCGATATGGCCGGGATAGACGGTAACGAATTTGGTGATCATGCGTCTGCCTCCTGGTCTTTTTTTGTCGCTGGCTTTTTCAGGGGGCAGTCTTGCGCGGTTTTGCGGTTCTTGCCAGGGAGGGGCGCCTACCGGATCAAGCGGACGTTCAACGTGTTGAATAAGGCGCTTTATGGAAAGCTAAAATTAGGATCGTGTGTCTGAGTGGGTCGGAGCGATGGCGGTAACCCGTCGCGCTTGAGACAGAGCCTTTCGGAGCGCGTGTTCGGCAGCCGAAAGAGGGTTTGAAGAAAATTGCTCGAGATAATCGGACGCTGTGACCTTATGCAAGGTCACTTGAGGTGCAAGATGCAGAATATCGTTTGGTATACCTTCTCTATACGGATCAACAATATCTAGCGTCCTGCTGCCCGACAGTTCCAGCCAGTCCCTTATCGCGCTGTTGACATGAGTGTCGCCAAAGCTATAGCCGATGGCAACAAGCTTCGAAACATGGCACATGTCGGCTTTGAAATGATCCAGCATATCGTAGACGCCAAGCTTCGGAATCTCTTCTCGGTATTTAAAAGCACCAGCTAATATAGACCTACGGAGGAATTGCAACTCTCCATCATGATCCATGTACGTAATCTCGTTGGAGATTCTAAGTTCTGGATTCCCAGGATACCTGTATGGTAGCGTGTCATTCACTATTTTTAGGGTTTTTATCACACCGCTTACGCTTTGTTCGATGGGAATTAGTTTTAGGTAATCCTCTCCGTCCCGAATGCGAAACATGTCGAGGGAGCCGTGCAGCTTGAATAAATTTATCCCGAATCTTCCTTGAAAAAATGGCAATCCCATTGTCGTCAACATCTTTTTTGTCAAAACCTGCGCCTCGATGTTCGACGGCGCGAAGCCGGGCAGCGGCAACGACGCGGCGTCGGGAAATCCGCTATTTACTGGAATGCCGTGTTTCGCAGCTAGGCATTCTATAATGAGATCGTGGTTAAGCGAAAAAACCCACAGGGGCTGATTTGCGTTTGCAAGACCAACGATCCCATCCATGAAGCGCATTTGCGTTTCGATTACCTTTTCAAATTGCAAATGGCGGTCACATAATGCGGCATAGACCAAATCAAGCAACCAAAGTCTTAGGCCATGATAATCCTGAGAATCCTCCTTCCCGTGAGCTCTACGAGTCAAATTTTGCATGTTACCAATTATGCTTTCATAGTGCATTGATTCCATGCCAAGTATACTTATAAAATTCTCTACGACGTGATCTGGGTGATCGAGTTTGAACTTCCGAGACCGAATATTAACGGCCCTGATATGATCAGGCGTCAGAATGGCGCGGATTTGTTTCGATAGCTCCCACACAAGGGGCATGCCAGCGTCGTAGGAAGCTCCCGCGCCGAGAAGCAGACCCGTCAGCATTTCCCGCTCCTTCCTCTCACGCTGCCAGCCGTGAAATCGTGCTGTGCGAGATGTTGTAGCTCTCCGCGATCTCGTGCAACGGCTCGCCCTTGTCGCGCCGCTTGATCACCTCTCGGAACATCTTTTTGCATCCGGCGCGGGTGAACTGGCGCACCTGGGCGTCCACGCTCTGCCCGTCCGTCGATACCCGCGCAGAGCCGTGGATCACGCGATTACCCCAATTGCCGCGTCGGCAAGGGCGGGGCGGGATAACGCCCCATCCTTGCATTCCAATAGGCCCAGGAACGCGGCCTGATGATGCCGGGGGGCGGAGACGCCAGCGCTTCCAGGATATCGGCGTCGGTCACGTATTTGCGCAGCACCGTCATGTCCTCATGGGTCGCGGACTCCAGCGCGTACGCCACAAATCGGATCGGATCGGCCAGGGCGTCGACCGGTTCCTCGAACCAAACCAGACGGCGCGCCAGTTTCTCCGTCTCGGACGTGAGCGGGATCGGCTTCATCGTGCGGGCCGGGGGTCGTTGTCAGGCGCGCGACCCGGCGGCGCGATGACCGGCAGGCGGTCGAGATCGACCGCGCGGGATGCCTGCACAAGCCGGTCCTTGACGCCTTGGGGCAAGCGCCGCAAGGCGTCATCGTCGAAGTAGCAGAGGGCTTTCAGGGTGGCGAGGGGATTGAACTGCTGGCCGTAGATCGCCCGCGCGCTCGCCAGAGCTGTCGGCAGGTCGATGCTGCCATCTGTCAGGATCGCGTCGATATCCAGATAGTCCTTCGCCTCGGCACGCATCTGCACCACCGACGCCTTCATGCCTGCCAGGTCGAGAAGCGAGGCGATCCGCAACCCGTTGTCCGGCGCGATATGCGGCGGCAACAGGCGTGGGATGCCCGGCAATCCAAAGAACGACAGCTTCACCGCGCCGCCTCGGTCGACAATGCAACTGAAGGTGTTCGGCTCGCGCTGCGTGACCGTCGCGCCGGCCAGAAAGGGAATGGCTGGAACCAATCGGGTGGAGTCAAGCGGACGGTTGCCGAAGAAATCGAAGTCAACGGACTGCCGATGCCCCAGCTGTAGGGCGATGGCCGTGCCGCCATAGAGCACAAATTCAGCGGGCACGGCGGCAAGCTCGTCCCACAGACGTCGTTGCGGTGGCGGGAGGATATCGAGGCGGGGCGTGAAGTCCTGACTCATTTTGTTAGTATACACTGGATTTTTGCAACAAAAACCCTTTGTTATCAGGGCTCTAATTTCGGTGTGTCATTTTTGAATCGCGCACCGCCGAACGGCCCTGCCCCGAACCCGCCCCCACCTACACGCGCACCAGCATCCGCCCCAGCGGCCGCCCAGCCAAAATATGCACGTGGTAATGCGGCACTTCCTGGCCGCTGTGCTGGCCCATGTTGGCGATCACCCGGTAGCCCGCCGCCTCCAGCCCAAGCTCCCTGGCGATCCGGCCCACGGCGCGGGTGAAGCCCACGATCTCCTCGGCGCTGGCGCTGGCGGAGAAATCGGCGAACGAGCAGTATTTGCCGCGCGGGATCACCAGCACATGCACCGGCGCCTGCGGCGCGATGTCGTGGAACGCCACCGCCCATTCGTCCTCGTAGATGCGCTTGGACGGTATCTCCCCGCGCAGGATGCGTGCGAACACGTTGGTGTCGTCGTACGGCGGCAATCCCGGCACTGGCATGGTCGGCTCCCCGGTCTGGTTCAGCTCCGCTGCTGGTTCAGGGGATTTTCCGG
>PKWQ01000438.1 GCA_003133265.1 Acetobacteraceae bacterium | reverse complement strand
CAGATGCAGCAAGCCGGGATGCGGACCTCGCAACTCGACCAAATTATGCGCCAGAAAGACCCCGAGTTGCGCCGCGCAGTCGAACTGTTTGCCAACAACGAAACCGAAAAAGGCGTTTCGCTGCTCACTGAACAGGGACGGGTGACGGAGATTGCGGGTGCCAATGAACGCATCGCGGCCATTGCCAGAGACTATGCCGCGCTGCCCGAAAACACCATCATTGTCTCTCCCGACAATCGCAGCCGCCGCCAGATCAACGAAGCAGTACGCGCCGAGCTGCGGCGCAATGGAACACTGACGGCCGGTGGGCACGAACTGCGCACGCTCGATCACCGCTCCGATATGACCGGGGCCGACCGGACCTGGGCGGCGCGCTACAACGTGGGCGACGTGTTGCATTACCACACGGGCAGCAAGGCCGAAGGCATCGAGCGCAACAGCTACGCCCGTGTCCGTGAGGTCGATGCCCGCGCCAATACGCTCACCGTCGAACTCGACAATGGTGCCTCAGTCGCCTACGATCCGCGCCGACTGCGCGGCGTGAATGTCTTCACCGAAGCCACGCGCGAGTTCTCGACCGGCGACCGCATCCAGTTCACCGGCACCAATAAGAAGGAGGGTTTGCACAACGGTGCCGTCGGCACGGTGACCGGCATCGAGGGCACCAAGGTGACGGTGCGGCTCGACGGCAAGCGCGGCGACATCAAAACCTTTGATGCCGCGGAGTTCCAGACCGTCCGGCATGGCTATGCCGGAACCATCTATCGCGGGCAAGGGCAGACGCTCGATCAGACCTATCTCTATCATTCGGAGCATTGGCGCTCGGCGGCGAGTTACGTCACGCTGACCCGGCACCGCGAGAAGGCGGAAATCTTCGTCGCCACGGACACGGTCAACACGCGCCCAAAGGGCGAGCCGTGGATGAAGGCGACAGGTGGCGCATCGGCACTCGGTCACGAAAACTATGAGAGCGCCCAGCGCAGCTATGCCAAATGGCAGGAGACCAATCCGCAAGCGGCAGCTCGTCACGGCTTCGACGATTATGTCCAGTATGTTCAAGACCAGTGGGCGAAGAATCCACCGGCAGCCGAGAACGACCGCGCGGCGGACCTGCGCATACTCGCCCGACAAATGGCGCGGGTCGATGAACGGCGGGCGGCGTCGCAGTTCTACGAACAGCATTTCCAGTCAGGCGTCGGCGACAGCCCCAGCCCCAGCCCTGGCTCAGACTCCAGCTCCAGCCGCGACACCGAACAGACGACAGAACGCACCGCCGATGAACCGACCCCGTCGCCGCAACGCACGGGCGCTGCGACTGGTGCCGACACTGGCGGCGGAAGGGCGGAAAGAGGGGGGGAGGACGACGCGGCGCAGGCAATCCGCGAGATCGTCGAAGCCGCGAAAGCCCGCGAAGACGCCGCACGGGCGCGTGAGCGAGAGCGAGACAGGGGGCGATGAACGGCCGAGATCGAGGGCAATACCTCGGCGGCAGGAATCCAAGCTCGGCTTTCTCGCTCTTGTCGCGGCGTGGCGAGCTGCTGCGATCCTTTACCGGCGCATGGCGGCAAGACGCCCCCAACATCATTCTTGTCAAGCGGCACGGATAACGCGCACTCTGCGCCGCTGATTGACAAGAGGATGGAGAGCGACATGTCCGATGATCCCGACCAAACTCCTCCCGGTACCTGGACGGAGAAGGGCGGCATGGTGCAGCAACAGGAATCGGCGATGGATTGGGCGAAAGAAATTGCCGACGCCGCGTATGCGCGCGAGCAAGGCGGCAAGGACAAGGCACTGGAACAGGATATAGGGCGGTAGGTAGGCTGTTCGCCCTCGCCATCACCTCCGGCTCAGGAAGTCCCCGTTGACGAAGCCTTTGACAGTTGTGCCGTTGTTGTAGCGAACGGTGACGGCTCTCCAGCCATTGTCATAGGATTTTGTGACGGTGACCGGATCGCCCTTGTTAAGGACAGTGACGATGCCGCAATTGGCCGCAGCGCAGTTTCGCAGATTGAGCTGCGGGGCGTTATCGACGACGGCAGGGCCGGAGGTGATCGACGCCGGTGATGACGGGATATTCAGAGCCGCGATGACGACGAGGACGATGACGCCCAAGACGGCGCCGCCGATTGCCGGTTTCTTGGACGTCAGGAAGAACCAGATTAGCCGGAGCTTATCCCAAAGCCCGAAGGTTTCTGGTTCGGGCTTAGGTGGCGGTATCTGACCCGTGGGGGCATTGCGGTCTGCTAACTCCGCCAAGGTCAGAGGCGGCGGATGGTCGGGATGCGGGTCGAAGCAACCCTCGAACTTCGGCGACTCGAAATAATTGATGCGCCGCGCCGCCAGCGGATGCTGCCCGGGCGTCAGCGCGAGGATAAGTCCGGGATAGGCAGGATTGCTCTTGTCGTCGATGCGCGAGAGAAAGCGCCCGATCTCGTCAGGGCTGAGAAGTGGGCGTTTGTGAACGCCTTCCGACCAACCGTCGGTCTTGGAATTGGACTGAGACGTTGAACGCGACGTTCCGCGCGAGTCGCTGAAGGACGACCCCGACGAAATGGATTCGCTCTGGGCACGGGGGTTTCCGAATATCGTTTTATATAACCCGCTGAATGACCTGTTGTCCGACCGACCCGATGTGTTGGTCGAGGACGTGCCTTCCGTGGTCGATGTCGATTGCGCGTCCGAGCGCGAGCGCGATTGCCGTCGCACTTCCCGCTCGCCGAGCAGGTTCGACAGATAGTCCCTGCTGAAATGGTCATCGACCTGAAAGAATATCTTGAGACCGGAATTGCTGATGAAGGTCTCCCAGTTCTCATCATATTCGTGCTTGAGCTGAGGCAGGTTCTGGGTGACGAAAAAGAACTTCACGCCGAACCCCGCCCCTTGCGCGACGGCGTTCTCGATGACCTCCATCCGCTTCAGGCCGGGGAATTCGTCGAGCAGGAACAGCGTAGGGTGTCCGGTCTTCGGACGCCCCTTGATGCGCTCCATCTCGCCGAGGGTCAGCGTCACCATCAGCCGCAGCCAGCGAAAATGCGTATCCATGTAGCGCTGCGGCAGGGTGAGATAGATCGTCAGACCCCGCGCCGATGTTTTGATCGCTGCCAGATCGAAGTCCGACTTTTCCAACAGACGCCGCATAGGTGCGCCGTCGAGAAAGACGGTGCTGGTGCGCGCTTGCTCCAAAATGCCGGACAAGGTCTTTTCCGCCTTGTCCGCCATAGAGAACATCTGTTCTCCAACGCCAGAGACAACGCCGTCGAAGGCTTTATTGCGGATCATGCTCTGCCACAGCATGGCGAAGGGCGTTGGCAGCTTCTCGACTCCCATCGCCCGCGCCGCCTCAATGCCGAGCCAATCGCCTTCCATCAGCAATTTGCGCACCGTGACGAGGTTGCGAATATCCTTGAACGACGGAAATGTCAGGACGTGAAGGATAAGCCCCTTCATTAAACCCCGTGCCGCGTCCTCCCAAAAAGGATCGTTCTTGCTTTCCCGCACGATGATCGCCGCCGCGAT
The DNA here is from genome assembly GCA_003133265.1 of Acetobacteraceae bacterium. GTDB lineage: Bacteria > Pseudomonadota > Alphaproteobacteria > Acetobacterales > Acetobacteraceae > PALSA-911. Next base: position 3,834 of record PKWQ01000438.1, on the reverse strand, counting down.
GCGTCCGGCGTCGTCAACGGCGAGGTCACTGTCAGGATCGATGACATCAAGCGGGTTGAACCGCGCCTTGAGCGAGGACGCCAACGGCACTTCGCCGAAGGGGTCGAGAATCCTGACCTCTTGTCCGAGGCCGTGGGTGTAATCCGACCCTTCGCCGCGCCGCCTCGCGGTGACGGTCGCATTCTCGCCCTTGGGGTCAATCACGATACAGGAACCACGCCACCGGCACAGGTTCGGGACGATGACGCCCGCTCCCTTGCCGCCACGGGTGCCCGAAATCAGTGTTACGTGCCGGTCGTCGGTGTAGCCAAGGGTGGTCGCCTCGGCGTCCAAGGCTTCGCCGATCCACAGACGATCCGACAGGTTGTCGGCAGGCATCCCCAGCCTCTGGGTCGCCTCCCGCAGCCCCATCCATTGTGCTGTGCCAAGCGGCACCGTCTCTTGCTGATCGACCTCGTTGACCTCGGTAATCAGCTCGCCCAAGTCAGATCGCATGATGAATCCGCCCCGAAGCTTTCCGAACGGCAGCATAGCTTGTGTTTCTGCGGGTTGATATCCTTTGGACGTATCTTTCTACGACGCTGCATCGGCACGGGTCTGGGGTTAATCGCGATTAGAGAGCACGCTAATCATGGGACGATCTATCCCGATTTTTCGCGTCAAAAAGGGGTCAGACGTTAAGGGAAGTGGTGACGCCTTCGCGTCGTCACGACACGCTGGCGATCGCCATCCGTGCGGTCGCAGGCATAGCCGAAATTGTGCCGCGTCATCCCTGGCCCAGAGATTTGCGGGCATCTCGGCTTACGATCCCCCAGGCTTAAACATGCGCCGAACCGCGTCCTCCGCCGTCACAAAATCGGCGGTGCCGTGAGCCTTCCGCTCTTCGACATTTTGCCGGCCGAGGCGCCAGGCGCCCGGTTCGAGTAATTTGGCCCCCGCGATGAATTGCGCCCCTGAGCGGTAGACCAGTTCATCCAGCAACGCCGCGATAACCCCGACCGTCTTGGGGATCACGAGGAAGAAAAAAACGAGCGAGATGCAAATCGGCAGCACCATTTGCAGGAAGCTGACGAACCCAGCCGAAATTACGGGGTAGAAGGTTTCGATGAAGGTTTGTCCTTGCACCCAGACAATGATGGCGACTACAGCGATGGCCGACACCTTTCCCAACCGGATCCGGCGCTCGCGCAGGGTAGTCAGTTCCTCACCGGCCCGTTTATCGCGGGTCGCCTCGGGATTATAGAGATATTCCCCGTTCCGGCGTAACCACACAACACGATACGCCTCGCCGCTGTCGGCGATATGCCAAGGGACGCCGCGCGCTTCCAACCGCAGCCAGCGCAAGCCAAGCCACTCAGCCTTAGCCAATTCCCAAGTGCCCTTCGCGATCAACCCGACGACGATGAGGGTCGCCAGTACCCCGTAAAAGCTGCTGTTGTAGGGCTGATGCAGCAAGCGGAATTGGGGAGAGGCGGCCGGCCACCGCGAGAGCCAAAGCCCGACATAACCTGCAAAGATCAAGGCGACAGTGCCGGAACGGGCCGCCGGCAGGACGCGGCTGTAGAAATGATCGAAGTTGCCGCCGATGTCGAAAGTCTTGCGAACGGAGAGCCGCGCGGCGGCTTTTTCCAAGAGGAAAAACAAGATCAGCGTGGCGGCCAGTGCCCCCATCACGTACGCGACAGCGCCAATCGGCCCATTCACGCGCACGAAAGCCAGGACGGCGCTCACCACATCGTACGTCGTCATTTCCGGTACTCTCTCACTTTCTTCCAGTGACGGAAATAGTCAGCCCAGGCCGACGGTGAACGCCGTCCACCAGGCGGGGAGGTGCCGAAGCAGCGGACCCAACGGCGGCGGGACAGAACCGGCGAGACGCCACACGTCTCACATAGGCAGCCATATCGCCCGGTGTGCGCCACGCGGACAGCCAGGCGCGATGACATGCCAACTCCGCTTTGACCAGTTTCGGCATTCTTTCCCCCGGCGGCCCATGCCGCAAAGGACACTATATAGGAGAAGGTGGTTCGCCTGCCTCCGCCGTGGTTTAGCGCGTGATAATGAGACGGTAGGGCCTGTCGGACGCACGTATTCAATACGTACGTCTTGACAATCCAGTGTGGACGGCGTACACTTTGAAGAAGTACACAAGTTTTAGAGGGTGTCATGCCAAGGATCGCAGTGGACGACAACAAGCGGATGAACCTGCGGGTGCGTCCGGAGCAAAAAGCAACGCTCATGCGGGCGGCGGCGCTCAAGAACACGGACCTGACGGATTTCGTGCTGCGACCGGCATTGCGCGAAGCTGAGGCCATCATCGAAGCAGCCGATCATCTGAAGCTGTCCGAGCGGGACAGTTTGAGGGTCCTTGAACTGCTCGAAAATCCGCCCCCGGCAAACGCCAAACTACGTGCTGCCGCCATGGCCATGCCGTTGCCTGCATGACTGTTCCGGCGTGGCATGAGGAAGGAATTACACGCAAGCACGATCGCAGCGCCTTCGACTGTGGCGATGCGGAGCTGAACGTCTTTCTGATGCGCTACGCGCGCCAGAGCCACGACCAGGGTGGGGCGAAGACCTTTCTGGCGATCGACGACAACACGCGCGCCGTTCTTGGATTCTACAGTCTGGCCCCTGCCTCTCTCGCCTATCACCGGGCACCGGAAATCGTGCAACGCGGCCTCGCACGCCATGAGGTTCCCGGCTTTCGGCTCGCGCGCATCGCCATCGATCGTGCGCAGCAGGGGCAAGGCCTTGGCGGACAATTGCTGCTCGCGGCCGGAAGGCGCTGCCTGATGGCGGCGGCGGTCGTTGGCGGCACGGTCCTCATCATCGACGCCAAGAATGATAGAGCCGCCGCCTGGTACGTCAGTTACGGCGCGATGCCGCTCCTCGATGCGGAGCTGACACTCGTGCTGCCACTGGCGACTATCGAACGCCTGCTCAAGGAAGTTGGAAAGCTTTCACCATGACCGAGCAACTGCCCGTTCCTGTCTCGCGCAAGACGGTGCTCGCCAAGGAGCGCACGCCTCATGTCGTGCCGGTGCTGATCGCCGACGCCGGCGAGCAGGCATCATGGCGCTACGTCGAATTCTTCACCGCCAACATCCACAACTCGAATACGCGCCGCGCCTACGCGCGCGCGTGCGGCAGCTTTCTGGCCTGGTGCGAGGAGCGTGGCCTCACGCTGATCCAAATACGGCCGCATGACGTGGCCAGCTATATCGAGGTGCTACAGGCCAGCGCCGCGGCGCCGAGCGTCAAGCAGCAGCTCGCGGCGATCCGCATGCTGTTCGACTGGCTGGTGGTTGGCCAGGTGATGCCGCACAACCCCGCCTCTTCCGTCCGCGGCCCGAAGCACGTCGTGAAAACCGGCAAGACGCCGGTGCTGGAAGGCGACGAGTGGCGTCGGCTGATCAACGGCATCCCGACCGAGACCGTGCGTGACCTGCGCGACCGCGCGCTGATCGCCACTCTCACCTATGGCTTCGCGCGGATCACAGCGGCGCTGAAGATGAAGGTTGAGGATCTCCGGCCGCGCGGCGCCGCCTGGGTGCTGCGGTTGCATGAAAAAGGTGGCAAGCAACACGCCATGCCATGCCATCATGCCGCCGCTGAGGCGCTGCACGCCTACATCGCCGCGGCCGGCATCGCCGAGGACAAGAAGGGCTTGCTGTTCCGCACCGACAAGGGACATCGCGGCACCACGCTGTCTGACAAGCCCATGGATCTGGCCGACGCCTGGTGCATGGTGCGTCGGCGCGCGCTCGCCGCCGGTATCATGGCGCCGATCGGCAACCACAGCTTCCGCGGTATCCCTCCGCCGGAGGCCGC
>PKWQ01000068.1 GCA_003133265.1 Acetobacteraceae bacterium | reverse complement strand
CGCGCCGGCACCGACGCGCACGATGCGGGCGACGCCCGCCCCCATCGTCGTCGCCACAGCGGCGAGAATGGGGAATTGCGGGCTGTCGGCCGGCAATATCGCCATCCCACCCGGCTCCAGGGCGCGCAGGATGCTGGCCTTCTCCGCCGCGATCGCCTCGATGCTGCCGAGATGGCCGATATGGGTGGCGGCGATGGCGGTGATGACGGCGACATGCGGGCGCGCGAGGCGGGCCAGCGGCTCGATCTCGCCGGCGTGGTTCATGCCGATCTCCACCACGCAGAACGCGGCGTTGGACGGCAGGCGCGCCAGCGTCAGCGGCACGCCCCATTGGTTGTTGTAGGAGGCGACGGCGGCATGCGTCGTGCCCTGGGCCGCGAGGATCGTGCGCAGCATCTCCTTGGTCGTGGTCTTGCCGACGCTGCCGGTGATGGCGGCGAGGCGGCCGAGGAAGCGGGTGCGGGCGAAGGCGCCCAGCCGGGTCAGTGCCGCCAGCGTGTCGTCCACCCGCAACAGGCGCGACGCGCCTGGAATGTCGCGATGCACCAGCGCCCCGGCGGCGCCCTTGGCGAGGGCCTCGGCGACATGGTCGTGGCCGTCGCCGGTCTCGCCCAGCAGGGCGACGAACAGCTCGCCCCGCGCCAGGGTACGGGTGTCGATCGACACGCCGGTGGCGGCGAATTTCTCGGCCATCGTCCCGCCGGTGGCGTTCAGCAGGTCCTCGGCGTTCCACAGCGGTCTCATGCGCCACCCACCAGTCGGCGGATCACGCCCGCATCGTCGAACGGCAGCACCATGTCGCCGACGGTCTGGCCCTGCTCGTGGCCCTTGCCGGCGACCACCAGGACATCGCCGGGACCGAGATCGGAAAGCCCGGCGGCGATCGCCTCCGCGCGGTCGCCGATATCGCGTGCGCTGGGGCAGGCGGCGCGGACGGCGGCGCGGATCGCGGCGGGGTTTTCGCCGCGCGGGTTGTCGTCGGTGACGATCGCCGCGTCGGCGAGGCGGGCAGCCACCGCGCCCATCAGCGGGCGCTTGCCGCGATCGCGGTCGCCGCCGGCGCCGAAGACAATATGTAGGCGATGCCGCGTATGCGGACGCAGCGCCAGCAGCAGCCGTTCCAGCGCGTCCGGCGTGTGGGCGTAATCGACATAGGCCGCCGCGCCGTTGGGCAGCCGCGCCGCCAGTTCCATCCGTCCGCGCACGCCGGTGAGTTGCGACAGCCGGTCGAGCACGCCGGCCTCGCCCAGCGCCGTGGCCAGCCCGGCGGCCAGCAGCACGTTGTCGGCCTGGAAGCGGCCGGGAAGGCTCAACGCCACCTCTCGCCGGGCGCCGTCGGCCAGTAGGTCCAGCACCTGCCCGTCCGGGCGCGGCGTGGCGCGGAGCAGGCGGATCGTCTCGCCGGCCTCGCCGACCGTGCGTAAATCCAGGCCACGGCGCGCGGCGATCTCGCGCAACGCGGCGAGGCTGGTCGCGTCCATGTCGGCGTTGGCCACCGCCGGCGCGCCGGGTTCCAGCAACTCCTCGAACAGCCGCAGCTTGGCGGCGCGGTAGGCGTCCTCGGTGCCGTGATAGTCCAGATGGTCGCGCGTCAGGTTGGAGAACCCGGCGGCGGCGAGCCGCACGCCGTCGAGGCGGAACTGGTCGAGCCCGTGCGAGGATGCTTCCAGCGCCGCATGGCCGATCCCGGCGCCGGCAAGCGCGGCCATGGTCTGGGCCAGGCTGACCGGATCGGGCGTGGTCAGGCCGGGGCCTTCCGGGAAGCCCGGCGCGTGCAGCCCGAGCGTGCCCAGGCTGGCGGCGGCGTGACCCGAAAGCGTCCAGATCTGGCGCAGGAACTCGACCGTGCTGGTCTTGCCGTTGGTGCCGGTCACCGCCACCACGGTGCGCGGCTGCGGTCCTGCGAGCAATGCTGCGATGCGCGCCAGCAGACGACGCGGCTCCGCGGATTCGATCAGCGGATGCGTCGGTACCCCCGCCGGCCAGGTGGTGCCGGTGGGTGCCAGGACGGCGGTCGCGCCGCGTGAGACCGCCTCGGCGATGAAGGCGCGCCCGTCATGGCGGCTGCCGGGCAGGGCGGCGAACAGCGTGCCCGGCCGCACCTGGCGGCTGTCGGCGGTAATGCCGGTGATGTCGAGCCCGGCCCATGCTTCGTCGGGCGGTTGCGTGGCGAACGGGCGCATGATGTCAGCGAGGCGCAAGCCGGGATACCCCGACATCGGCGGACGTGACGGAGGCGGGCACGAACGAGGCGCCGATCGGCCCACGCGGCAGCTGGGTCGGCAGCTGGGTCGGCAGCTGGGTCGGCAGCGTGGCCTCGTGGCGCGGATCGCGCGGCGACGGCAGCGTGGCCGGCGGATTGCCCAGTGGCCGGCTGGCGGCCGGCAATGTCTGATTGAGCTGCGCCGGTGGCGCCTTGGCGATCGGCACGCCGGTTTGCGGCGGGCGGGCGTTGGGCGGGCGGCCGGGTTGCAGCGGGATGGCCAGCGCCTGGTTGATCTCGGCGACGTGCTCGATGTCGGGCAGCATGCCGAGCATCGGCCCGATGCGCGCGATCACCCGTCCGGCCGATGGTGCCGCGACCCATCCGGCGGTGGCGTAGCCGTGGGTGGATGCGTTGGCGTGCGGCTCGTCCAGCATCATGTAGACGGCGTAGCGCGGCGCGTTCATCGGGAACACGCTTATGAAGGCGGCGACGTTGGCGTGCTTCTTGTAGCCGCCATGCGCCGCGACCTTCTCCGCCGTGCCGGTCTTGCCGCCGGGGTAGTAGCCGGGCACCTCGGCCGTTTTGCCGAAACCGTCGGTGACGACGAGGCGCATCAGCTTGCGCATCGTGTCCGAGGTGCTCGGCTGCATCACCCGCGTGCCCTCCATCGGGCCGGAATCGGGGTCGATGGCCAGGATGGTCGGGCGCAGCAGGATGCCGCCATTGGCGACCGCCACGGTGCCGCGCACCACATGCAGCGGCGAGATCGAGATGCCGTGGCCGAAGCCGACCGTCAGGGTGACGATCTCCTTCCAGTTGGCGGCGGGCTGGATAATCGGCAAGCCGGCCTCGGGCAGCTCGATGCCGACCCGGTTGAACATGCCCATGCTTTTCAGCCAGGCTCGCTGCCGCTCGGCGCCGACTGTCTGGGCAATGTGCGCGGCGCCCAGATTGGAGGAATAGGCCAGCACCTCGGGCAAGAACAGCCAGCGGTGCTTGCCCTCGAAGTCGGTGATGGTAAAGCGGCCGATGGAGATCGGGCGGGAGGCGTCGAACTCGTCCCAGATGTGGACGATGCCGCTGTCCAGCGCCATCGAGGCGGTTTGCAGCTTGAACGTGCTGCCCGGCTCGTACATGCCGGTGACCGCGCGGTTGAAGCGGTCGTCGGCCGGGGTGGTCCGAAACGCATTCGCATCGTAATCGGGCAGGCTGACCATCGCCAGCACTTCGCCGGTATTGACGTCCATGACGATGCCGCAGCCGCCGATGGCCGTGAAATCGGCCATCGCCGCGGACAGCTCGTCGCGCACCACGGCCTGGACCTTCACATCCAGCGACAGTTTCAGCGGCGTGGGATCGTTGTGCAGGTGCTGGTCGAAACGCTTCTCCACCCCGGCGACGCCGTTGCCGTCGACATCGACCCCGCCCAGCACATGCGCGCCGGTGCGGCCGAGCGGATAGCGCCGGCGCTCGGTCTGCTCGAAATAGATGCCGGGAATGCCGAGCGCGTTGATCGCCACCTGCTCGCGCGGATTGAGCTGGCGGGCGAGATAGACGAACTGCTTCTCGGCGTTGGCGAGGCGTTCGCGCACCACGGCCTCGTCGAGCCGCGGCAGCACCTGCTTGAGCTTGTGGGCGGCCTCGTCGGTGTCGATCATCTCGCGCGGATCGGCGTAGAGCGCGACGGTCGGCAGCGAGACCGCCAGAATTTCCCCGTTGCGGTCGACGATCATCGCCCGCTGGGCGTGGATCGTCGGCTCGGCGGATTTCTCCGGCCCCAGCAGCCGGGCGACCGGCCGTTCCGGCCGGTGCGGCATGCGCGGATCGACGACGGTGGCGTCGGTCAGCTTCAGCCCCACCGCCAGGAACAAGAACATGAAGCCGAAGGCGGCGAAGCCGAGGCGCCCGCGCATCTTCTCGAAAGCGCCGCGGCGCTGGAGGTCGGGCGCGGTTAGCCGCACCGTCTCCATCTTCGGCACGCCGTCGGCGCGCGGCGCGCC
>PKWQ01000153.1 GCA_003133265.1 Acetobacteraceae bacterium | reverse complement strand
TTGCGACGATAATCCGGCATGCACGGCAATCTGCCGCGTATAGCCGCGCATTGGAAGAAGCGCGGTCGGAGATCGAGGTCGTTGGGAAATTGGGCGGGTGGCTCGATGGCGGATGGCGCCTCGCTTATCCGCCCTACGTTCCTTGCGTCCAGCGAACCTTCACGCCTCGCCGGCTCGGAGCAATTCGGCACGCCGGGCAGCGAACTCGGCGTCGACCTCTTCAGCGGAACGACCATTGCCGGCCTGCATCGAGAGCCGCGCCAATTCCACCTTGCCGCGCAGGAACGCATCGTAGTCGCGTGCCTCGCGCTGGCGCTGCACGAACCCGCGCATCAGTTCCCTGACAAGCTGCGAGGCCGGGCGGTGCGCGGCTTCGGCTTCGGCCATGAACGCGTCCCTCAGCTCGGGTTCGATTTTCATCGTGAACACGGCGTCCTTCGGCATGACCGCCTCCAATGTACTAACGGTATCTATATAACGTTAGTACAATCGCGGCAACAAGCCCAAGCGCCGCTGCAATGCGTCGCCCGCACGCCTCACCCCACAGCCGGCACCCACGCCAGCCCCTCGCGGCCGTGCATATACCCGTTCACCGTCGGCACATCGCCGGTCAGGGTGCCCAGCCGGGCCGTCGCCTCCTCGGCGTCGATCCCCCCGTCCAGCGTCTCGCGCACCAGCCGGGACACCGCCACCATGTCGATGTCCTGCGGCGTGATGCGCACGCGCGCCGCTCCCGCCGCGATCAGGCCGGCCATTTCGCGCAGCAGCACCACATAGCCGTGCGACATCGTCTGCGTGCCGTTGACCACGACGAAATCCCGCCCGTCCAGCGTTGTCACCGGCAGGCCGTCCGGCTCGCCCCCGCAGGTGATCAGGCAGTTGTCCTTGTGCAGCCCGCGCGAGCGCGCGTGATAGCAGCGGGCGGAGACCGACAGGGTTTGGCGGCCGAACACCGGCACCTCGATCTCCATCGCCCCCGCGTGCTTGGCGAACACGCCGATCCCGGCGGCGGAGACCTCCGGCGGCGGCACGATGCGGATCGCGCCTTGGCGGGCCACGTAGGCCAGGGTGCCCTCGTGGAACACGTTGACCATCGGGCCGATGACGTGCGGCCGGCCGGCCAGCGCGCGCAGGCACGATACGTCGTTGGCCTCGACCAGGAAGCCGGCCTCGCAATGGTCGCGGATCGCCTGGATCTCGCGCTCCGTGGTGACCAGCGCCAGGGTGGACAGCACCACCTGCTTGCCGGCCGCGCGCAGCCGCTCGGCGATTTCCGGCAGATAGGGCTCGGTGAACGGCTCGCGCTTGGAGCAGACGACCTCTCCCAGATGCACGCAATCCACCGGCGACTCGTCGGCGATGCGGGCATAGAAGTCGCGCCGTTTGTCGGGCGACCAGTGGTGCAGCAGCGGTCCGAGCGTCAGGCCGATCATCGCCATCCCTTCCGATAGGCGCCAAACGTTTCCTTCTGTCCCTCGACGATACCGCTGAGGTCGATATGCGGCACGGGGTTGCCGGCGGCCAGCGCGTCCAGCACCTGGCGGAAGGTACGCACCACCTGCGTCACGTAGGCGCGCGAACGCTGCCTTCCCTCGATCTTCAGCGCGGTCACGCCGGCCTGCTTGAGCTGGGGCAGGATGTCGATGGTGTTGAGCCCGACCGGCTCGTCGAACAGGTAGGACGCAACGCCGCGCGTCACCAGCCGCGCCTTGCAGGGCGTCGGGTAGGATGCCGCCTCGCCCTGGTGGAAGCAGTTCATCGTCACCCCGCCGAGCCGCACCCGCATCTCGCCGTCCACTTCCTCGTAGGTGACATGCTCGGCCGGCGCGCAGACGCCGTCGTTGCTGGGCGAGCGGCCGGTCAGGTAGGAGGACAGGATGCAGCGGCCCTCGGCCATGGTGCCCAGGCTGCCGAAGGCGAAGACTTCCGCCTCCACCCCCATGCGCGCGACCAGGGCGGCGATTTCCTTCACCTCCAGCACGCGCGGCAGCACGGCGNNCGGCCAGGATCACCGCGTCGGCGCCCAGTGCCGCGGCATCGTCCACCGCGCGGAACCAGATGCCGGTCTTGTCCGGCGGCGGAAACGTGTTGATCGCCAGCAGCACCTTGCGCCCGCGCGCATGGGCGAAGGCGATGCCCTCGGCCATCTCGTCGCGGTCGAAATTCAGGCCGGGATAGTTGCGCGCGTTGGTCTCGTCGCGGAAGCCGCAATAGACCGTGTCCGCCCCGGCCTCGATCGCNNGGCCGCGCCGGCCGCGGGTTTCCAGCTTGCCGAGTCGCGCCTGCAACTCGGCGACGCGGGCGTTCAGCATTTGGATCTCCTGGTTCGGGTCATGTCCGCCGTGGGCGGAGCGGTGCGCCGCGTCGCGCATGCGCGCCCAGCGCCGCTTGAGAAGCTCCACCCGGCGGTCGATGCCCAGCACCAGACGCTTGCCGGGGGCCGCCAGCGGGCCGATCCCCGCCAGGGCGTCGTCCAGCAGGCCGATCTGCTCGCCGTCCAGGGTGTTGCGGAAGCCGACCGCCACCGCCGTGTCGCCGCTGACCGCGACGTCGCGGGAGAAGAACAGCGTGTCGGAGTCGATCTTCCCCTCCAGCAGATAGAGCAGCGTCGCCAGGCTGCCCGTGATCCGCACCGATGCGGTCTGGGCCGCCGTGGCAAGGCTCAGTTGCAGGTCGTCCTTGGCGATGGTCAACAGGAAGCAATGCGGCGTGTCGTCGGGGTCGAACAGGATGGTGGCCGGCGCCAGGCGCTTCAGCCGCTTGAACAGCGGCGCATGGCGCTGGCGCATCGCGCGCATCACCAGCCGCAATCCGGGGCGCAACACCGCCGGAGACAGCGTGTGCAGCGCGCTTTTCATCAGGATGACCGGCGTCGGCAGTTCCTGGCTCATGACTCCCCCCTTCGGGGGCGGGGTCTCCCCCCGAAGCTTTGCTGTGCGCACATGGGAAGGGAACTAACGCCTGCGGCGCGGCGCGGTCCTTGAGGCAGATCAAACGATGCGGGCTATTTCCGCCTTATTTCGTCGAGCGCGCCCTGAACCGCTTTCCGGTCGGCGCTGCCGTCCTGCAGCATGGGCAGCAGCCGCTCCCAATAGCGGATGGCGTCGTCCTTGCGGCCCTCCTGTATGGCAACGCCGCCGAGATACCACAGCACTTCCACCCGGTCGGGCTGCGCCGCCTCGACCTTGCGCAGCAGCGCCACCGCGCGCGGCGGGATCGGGTCGTTCGGCGGCTGGGCGGCGACGATCGCCTCGGCCTCCTGCATCGGAATGTCGAGATCGCCGGGTCTCAGCTTCTCCGCGCGGTCGTAGGCGTCGGCCGACTTGGCGGCATCGCCGAGCACCAGGTAGGAGCGGCCGAGCCGCACCCAGCCGTCGGCATCGTCCGGCGCCTGCGCCAGCTTCGCCTGGAGCTTGTCGACCATGCCGCGGATCATCGCGTCGCGCTGCTCCGGCGGCATCTGCGCGGCGGCGGCCATCGCGGCGTCGTCGGGGCCGCCAGCGCCTTGCGGCTGGGGGGCGGCGGGTGCCGGGGGCGGCAGCGACGGTGCCGCGATGCCGGCGATCTTGGCCTGCTCGCCGATCCGGCGCTCGATCTCCAGGCGCAGCGGCGAGCCCGCCGGCGCGTCGCCGGCGAGGCTCAGCCAGGTGTCGATGGCCCGCTTCGGTTCGCCGGCCTGCGCATCCGCCAATGCCAGATAGAAGCGCGCGATGGTGTTCTTCGGGTCCAGTGCCACGGTCGCCGCGAAGGCGTCGTGCGCTGCCGGCGTAACGATGCCGGCGGCGACCATCACCTCGGTCTCGCCGTATTCCGCGAGCAGGGCGGGCTGGTTCGGCGCCAGCGCGACGGCATGCTTATAGGCGCGCGCGCTTCTCTCCCACTGATTGAGCGATGCGGTGGAGCGGGCCAGCAGCTCCCAGCCCGCCAGGTTGTTCGGATCGGATTGCAGCTTGGCTTCCAGCGCATCGAGCTGTTTGGCCATGTCCTGGTCCTGATGCGCCCGCTCCTCGGCATTGGTGCCGGCTTGCTGCTGCGCGTGCGTGCCCGGGGCAATAGCGGGGATCGACGGGGTGCCGAGATACAGATACAGCCCCGCCGAGCCGGCCAGGATCAGCCCGCCGATTGCCGCCGCGACCCAGCGACCGCCGCCGCCTTGCGTGGGCGCCGGAGCGTCATCGCCGGCGGCGGCGAGCAGCCGGCGCTGGATTTCCAGCCGCGCCGCCTCNNCAGGGTGGCGCGCGGTTTTCTGAGCAGCGGGATGAGCACGGCCGCCAGAACGGCGAGCGTGATCGCGGCCAGCACGACGGCGAGCAGCATCAGCCGTCAATCTCCTTAATAAGCTCGGCGACGCGGGTCTTTTCCGCATCGCTCAAGGGCGGCGGGCTGGCGCCGGGCTGGGACCGGCGGCGACGCAGCGCCAGGGTGGTGCCGATGCCGGCCAGCACCAGCACGGCAATCGGGGAGAACCAAAGCACATAGGTGGTGGGTTTAACCGGCGGGTCCAGCAGCACGAAGTCGCCATAGCGGTTGACGATGTTGCGAACCGCCTGCTGGTCGGTATCGCCGGCCACGATCCGCTCGCGCAGCAGCACGCGCAGATCGTGCGCGAGGTCGGCCCCGGACTCGTCGATCGACTCGTTCTGGCAGACCAGGCAGCGCAGGTCCTTGCTGAGTTCGCGCGCCCGCGCCTCCAGCGCCGGGTCGGCGAGCCGCTCATTGGGTTCCACGGCGCCGGCCGGGCCGGCGAGCGCGAACAGCAGCGCCCAGACTGCAAGCATGGGGGCTGCGAGCATGGGGGCTGCGAGCATGGGTTTCACGAGCGGTTCAGTTCCTTCAGCAGCGGCAGCAGCTCCTTTTTCACGCTCTCGGCGTCCAGCGGGCCAACGAAGCGCTTGCGGATGCGTCCGGTCTTGTCGATCACATAGGTCTCCGGCACCCCGTAGACGCCGAAATCCAGCCCGGTCCGGCCGTCGGCATCGACCCCGATGCTGCGATAGGGATCGCCCAGTTGCGCCAGGATGCGCCTGGAATCGGTGGTTCGGTCCTTATAGGCGATGCCGATCAGCGGCAAATGCTCCTGCTGCGCCAGCCGCATCAGCAGCGGATGCTCGACCCGGCAGGGCACGCACCAGGAGGCGAAGAAATTGATCACCACCACCTGGCCCTTGAACGACGCGGCATCGACGCGCGGGCCGTCATTGAGGCTGGCGAGGTCGAAGGCCGGCATCGGCTTGTCGATCATCGCCGAGGGCAGGGCGTGCGGATCGTGGTCCGGGCGCAGGCCGATGGCGAAATAGCCGGCAAGCACGAAGAACACCGCCAGCGGCAGGACATAGACGAGCTTGCGCATATCGGGTCAGTCCCCGGCCGCCGGACGGGCAACCATTCGTCGGACACGCGCCGCCGCGCCCACGCGCCAGCGCCGGTCGCTCAGGCTGACCATGCCGCCGAACGCCATGATCAGCGCACCGCCCCAGATCCAGCTCACCATCGGCTTCCAGTAGGCCCGGATCGTCCAGCCCTTGCCCGACGGGTCGGGTTCGCCCAGCGCGATATACAGGTCGGCGATCGGGCTGGTGCGGATCGCGGTCTCGCTGGTGGTCTGGCCCTGCAAGGCGAAGAAGCGGCGCTGCGGATGCGCCTCCATGACCGGCGCGCCATTGCGGCTGACCAGCACGGTGGCATCATCGGCGACGAAGTTCGGGCCGGGAACCTTCTGCACCCGTTCAAGATGCAGCGTGTAACCCGCGAGTTGCAGGTCGCCGCCGATCCGCACGATGTCCAGACGCTCCAGCTCGAACGCCTGGGCGGCGATCCCGGCGACGGAGACGGCCATGCCGATATGCGCGAACGTCATGCCGTAGGAGGCGCGCGGCAGATGCACCGCCCGGCGCCAGCTGTCGCCCAGGGGAACCCGGAACAGCCGCACCCGCTCGGCCCACTCGACCGCGGCACCCATGCCGGCCCAGCCGGCAAGCCCGAGGCCCAGCACCGCCAGCACCGGCCCGCCATAGGTGATGTAGAAGGCGACCAGCATCACCGCGATGGCGAAGGCGAAGGCGAACCACAGCCGTTGCAGCGCGCCCAGCAGGTCGCCGCGCTTCCAGGCCAGCATCGGCCCGACGGCCATGGTGATCAGCACCGGCACCATCAGCGGCACGAAGGTGCGAGCATAGAAGGGCGGGCCGACCGAAACCTTGTCGCTGCCGACGGCGTCCAGGAACAGCGGGTACAGCGTGCCGATGAACACGGTGGCGGTGCAGGTGGTCAGCAGCAGGTTGTTGAGCACCAGNNTACAGGATCAGCGATCCGCCGATGGTGGCGATCAGCAGCCCGAGGATGAAGCTGCCGCGGGCGGGATCGACGGCGAAGGCATGCACCGAGGTCAGCACGCCCGACCGCACCAGGAAGGTGCCGACCAGAGAGAGCGAGAAGGTGACGATGGCGAGCAGGATGGTCCAGCTTTTCAGCGTGTCGCGCTTCTCCACCACGATCGAGGAGTGGATCAGCGCGGTGCCGACCAGCCACGGCATGAACGAGGCGTTCTCCACCGGGTCCCAGAACCACCAGCCGCCCCAGCCGAGCGTGTAGTACGCCCACCAGCTGCCCATGGCGATGCCGACGGTCAGCGCGCACCACGATGCCAGCGCCCAGGGCCGCACCCAGCGCCCCCAGGCGGCATCTACCCGGCCCTCGATCAGGGCGGCGACGGCGAAGCAGAACGAGACCGAGAAGCCGACATAGCCGAGATAGAGGAACGGCGGGTGGAAGGCGAGGCCGGGGTCCTGCAGTACCGGATTGAGGCCGTGCCCGTTCGTTGGCGCCGGGAAGGTGCGCAGGAACGGGTTGGAGGTGAACACGATGAACAGCAGGAAGCCGGCCGCGATCATCCCCTGTACCGCCAGCACGCGGGCGCGCAGCTGCGGCGGCAGATTGTCGCTGAACAGCGTCACCGCGGCGCCGCACAGCGAGAGCATGAACACCCAGAGCAGCATCGAGCCCTCGTGGTTGCTCCACACGCCGGCGACCTTGTAGAGCATCGGCTTGTCGGTGTGGCTGTTCTCGATGACGTTGATCACCGTGAAGTCGGAGACGATGTAGGCGTGCATCAGCGCCGCCATCGCCAGCGCGATCAGCGCGAACTGCGCCAGCGCCGTCGACTGCCCGACCGCCATCCAGCCGTGGTTCCGCCGCGCCGCGCCCATCAGCGGCACCACGGATTGCACCAGCGCCAGGACAAGCGCCAGGACGAGGGCGAAGTGACCAATCTCGATGATCATGCGGTTCCTGCTTTGGTTCCTGCTCTGGCGTCGCGACACCGCGCCCGGTGCCTGCCGGGCCGGCAACCTAGGCCACCCGAACCCGACGGTCCAGCGATCCACACCCGCTTCGGATGGGAAGCTGGCGCGCGCGCGGACTTGCGCTAGATCAAAGCGCGGGCGACGCGAATGTCCTAGCCGCCAGCCGGATAGTGTTGATGGACACAGCATGACGAAACCTTAATTGGCTTCCGCCGCGCGTTTGATCTGGATCATTGATGCTCTGACTTCCGTTCCATCAACTGTGGAGCAATTGCGAAAGGTACTCCTTATGCATCCATTTCGGTCTGTCTGCCGCGCCACGCTTGCCGAGATCAAGCGCCAGGGCCGCTACCGGACGTTCACCGCCTTGCAAAAGAGCGCCGACCGGTTCCCGGTGTTCACCATCGAACGCGATGGCGTGGCGCGCGACATTACCGTCTGGTCATCGAACGACTATCTGGGGATGGGGGTGCATCCCGAGGTGATCGCGGCCGCGGTCAACGCGGCGCGGACCATGGGCGCGGGCGCCGGCGGCACCCGCAACATCGCCGGCACCAGCGGCCTGCACGACGCGCTGGAGGCGGAACTGGCCAATCTGCACGGCAAGGAAGCGGCGCTGCTGTTCACCTCCGGCTACGTGTCCAATCAGGCGGCGATCTCGACCATCCTGCTCAGCCTGAAGAACTGGCATGTGTTCTCGGACGCCAAGAACCACGCCTCGATGATCGCCGGGATCAAGGGCGCGCCCGCCACCGTGCATATCTTCGCGCACAACGATCTGGCCGATCTGGAAGCGAAGCTGGCCGCCGCGCCGGCCGACGCGCCGAAGCTGATCGCCTTCGAGAGCGTCTATTCGATGGACGGCGACATCTCGCCCATCGCCGGGATCTGCGACCTGGCCGATGCCTATGGCGCGATGACCTATCTGGACGAGGTGCATGCGGTCGGCCTGTATGGCCCGCAGGGCGGCGGCGTGTCCGAACGCGACGGGGTCGCGCACCGGCTGGACGTGATCGAGGGCACCCTGGCCAAGGGCTTCGGCTGCCATGGCGGCTACATCGCCGGCGACGCGGAACTGGTGGATTTCATCCGTTCCACCGCGTCGGGCTTCATCTTCACCACTTCGATACCGCCGACCACGGTGGCGGCGGCGCTGGCCAGCGTGCGGCATGTGCGCGCCGACGCGCCGCGCCGCGCCGCCATCTTCGCCCGTGCCGAGACGCTGAAGGGTAAGCTCGACCGCGCCGGCCTGCCGCGCCTGCCGACCGAGAGCCATATCGTGCCGGTGCATATCGGCGAGGCGGCGCTCTGCCGCGAGGTCAGCCAGCGCCTGCTGGACGAGTTCGCGATCTACGCCACGCCGATCAACTACCCGACGGTGCCGGTGGGCAGCGAGCGCCTGCGCCTGACGCCGACGCCGCTGCACACCGACGCCATGATGGACGCGCTGGTGGATGCGCTGTGCAGCATGCTGCCGAAACGGATGTCGGCGGCGGCGTGACCGGGACGCCGGCGCGGAAAGGCGGCGGCCGGAGGTTCCGGCTGTCCGCGTCGTCCTGGAATACCAGCGCGGCCGGCAGCGTTGCCGCGTCGCCCCGGCGCGGCGTTTGTCGCCCGTGTGATGTCTAGCTAACATCGGTCCCGGCTGAAAGAAAACGATCTTCGACGGGAGAGAGCGGACGATGCGCACGACGTTCGGCGTTGGCGACCTGACGATTCACCGGATCGTCGAGATGGAACGGGGCTTCATCCCGATCATGGAATTCCTCCCGACCCTGACGCCGGAGTTGCTGGAGGAGCATCGGTCCTGGCTGGAGCCGGACGCGCTGGAACCGGATACCGGTTTCATCAAGCTGTGCTATCAGACCTACATCGTGCGCACGCCGCACCACACCGTGCTGATCGACAGTTGCATCGGCAACGACAAGCCGCGCGGGCGCCCGGCCTGGCACTACAAGCAAGACCCGGCCTACATGACCGCGCTGGCGGCGGCCGGCATCGGGGTGGAGCAGATCGACTACGTGATGTGCAGCCACCTGCATGCCGACCATGTCGGCTGGAACACAAGGTTGGACAACGGGCGCTACGTGCCGACCTTTCCCAACGCGCGCTATCTGTTCTCCCAGCGCGAATACGATTTCTGGACGGAGAAGAACGCGCGCAAGCCGATCGACTACATGACCGACAGCGTGCTGCCGATCGTGGCGGCCGGCCGCGTCGACTTCGTCACCAGCGATCACGCGCTGAACGATCATTTCCGCCTGATGCCAACGCCCGGCCATACCATCGACCATTACGCCGTCGCTGTCGGGCGTGGCCGGGATGCGGCGGTGCTGACCGGCGATCTGCTCCACTCGCCGTTGCAGGCGCGCTACCCGGAGATGTCGATGCGGGTCGATTATGACCCCAAGCAGTCGGCGGCGACGCGGCGCGGCTTCCTGGAACGCTATTGCAACACGGATACGCTGTGCTGCACCGCACATTTCCCCTCGCCCTCGGTCGGGCATATCAAACGCTGGGCGGACGGCTTTCGCTGCGAGCCCGTTTCGGCTTAGATGCGGAATGGGTTCAACTGTAACATAAGGCACTAACGAAAAATGGACGTACAAGGGAGCCAAGTCCTCGGCAAGGCCGAGGCGCTGGCGTTGCGTTATGGCGCCGACGCGGTACCGGCGGCCGGCCCCTGGACAGATGCGATCTCGCTGCTGCTGTCGCACCGCTCGGTGCGCGGCTACAGCGCCGATCCGCTGCCGCCGGGCACGCTGGAGACGCTGGTCGCCGCGGCGCAGTCCGCCGCCACCAGCTCCAATATGCAGACCTGGTCGGTGATCGCGATCACCGANNCGCGCAAGGCGGTGCTGGCCAAGTGGTCGAACAACCAGAAGCATATCGAGCAGTGCCCGCTGTTCCTGGTGTGGCTCGCCGACATCTCCCGCGCGCGGCGTCTGGGCGAGGCCGAGGGCGTCACGCTGGAGGTGCTGCCGTTCCTGGAAACCTACATGGTCGCGGCGATCGACGCGGCGCTGGCGGCGCAGAACGCGGTGGTCGCGGCGGAATCGCTCGGTCTGTCCACGGTCTATATCGGCGCGCTGCGCAACAATGCGGATCTGGTGGCGGCCGAGCTGAAGCTGCCGCCGGGCGTGGTGGGCGTGTTCGGCCTGTGTGTGGGCTACGCCGCGCCGACGGCGGCGAACGAGGTCAAGCCGCGTCTGGCGCAGGAAGCGATCCTGTATCACGAGCAGTACACGATCCCCGACGAGACCGCGCTGCGCGCCGCTTACGACGCGAAGCTCGCCGAATTTTCCCGGCGCAACGAAATGACCAGCGACACCTGGACCGCGCGGGTGATCGGGCGGATGGGCAAGGTCGCCGGGCTGGGCGGGCGCCACCGGTTGCGCTCGATGCTCAACGCGCTCGGGTTCCCGCTGGACTAGGCCCGCTGGTATAGGCTGGGCGCGCAGATCGGCGGCAACGATCGCGACAGGAGGGTTGGCATGGATCTCGCCGGCAGGGTGGCGCTGGTCACCGGCGCGCAGCAAGGCATCGGCGCGGCGATCGCGCTGGCATTCGCGGCGGCGGGCGCGGATGTGGCGATCAACTATCTCGACGATGCCGCCGCCGCCGGACGGGTCGCGGCCGACGTGCGCGGACAGGGCCGTCGCGCCATCCTGGTCCAGGGCGATGTCGCCAATCCGGCCACCGCCGCGTCGCTGGTGACGGAGACGGTCGGCCAGCTTGGGGCCATCGACATCCTGGTGAACAATGCCGGCGTGTTCCCGCGCGTGCCGTTCCTGGAGATGCGCGAGAGCGACTGGGACTACGTGATCGGCGTCAATCTGAAGGGCAGCTGCTTCTGCGCCCAGGCGGCGGCGCGCGCGATGATCGCGGCCGGCCGGCCGGGTACCATCATCAGCCTCGCCTCCCAGGCCATCACCGGCAGATCGCCCAACGGCGTGCATTACGCGGCGAGCAAGGGCGGCATCGTCTCATTGACCCGGGCGATGGCGCTGGACCTGGCGCCGCACGGAATCCGGGTGAACGCCATCGCGCCGGGCCTGACCGATACGGCGCAGCCACGCTATGGCCACACCGAGGATGAGTTGGCGGCGAACGCGAAGCTGATCCCGCTCGGCCGCATGGGCAGGCCGGAGGATATCGCGGGGGTCGCGGTGTTCCTGGCGTCCGACAAGGCGGCGTTCATGACCGGGCAGACCGTGCATGCCAACGGCGGCACCTACATGCCGTCCTGAGAGCCGACGCGCGGCCTACGCCCGGGCGCGCGCGGCGCGGAACACCCGTAGCCAGTTGCCGGCGCAGACCTTTGCCACGTCCTCGGCGCTCAGGCCGCGCGCCAGCAGCGCCCCGGCGATGTCCTTGTGGCGGGTGAAGTCCGGCATTTCCGTCTGCGCCACGCCCGAGGGCATGTCGGAGCCGATGCCGACATGGTCCACGCCCACCGCGTCGATCAGGCGCAGCGCGTGGCGGATCAGGCCGTCGAACTTCTCCTGGTACAGCACGGTGATCCAGGCGCCGGTCACTCCGCCGGTGCCGGCCACCATCCGGGCATAGTCCAGGCTGATGAAGCGCGGATGCTCGCCCCCGGGCGCGCCCGGCTCGAGCAGATTGGCATGGGTGCAGAGCAGCGGCCGGTCGGTGACCGCGACGATGCCCTTGACCGCATCCTCGGAGCAGTGCGCCACGTCGACCATCACGCCGAGCGTGTTCATCCGCCGCACCGCCGCCGCGCCGAACCGGGTCAGGCCGCCATGCACTGGCGGCGCGGTCTGGATGTCGGCGGTGTCGTTCACCCGGTAATGCGCGAGCTGGATGGAGCGCACGCCGCGTTCGGCCATCTCGTCCAGCCGATCCAGATCGCCTTCCAGGAAGTCGCAGCCCTCGACGGCGAGCACGATCGAGGGATCGTCGGGATCGATCTCCTCCGGCTCGCGGGCGATGCGGACGCCGGCCGCGTCGTACAGACCGAGCTGCTCGCGAGTCGAGGCCAGGCATTCGCCGGGCTCGGGCTCTCGCACCGCTTCCAGCGCCCGGGTCGTGGGGTTGCGCCGGATGACCGGCAGATCGGCGACGGCGGCGACCACGGCGGCGCCGACATTGCCGGCGCGCATGGTGTCCAGGACGGAGCGGTCGACCGGGCCGGAGCGGCCCGGGCGGCCGGCATGGGTATGCATGTCGATGATACAGGCCGGGGTCATGCCGACAGGCTGGCGCGGCCATGGCCGGTACGCAAGTCCGCTACCTGGGCTTGGCACGCAAATGTGGCCCGCCCTTGCGGAGGGGTGGAGGCTTACGCATGTTCGTGCGACGATACGGCGACAGATGCGTGGCAGAAGGCGGGCGGAGCAGGTCATGGACGGCGAGGCCGAGACAAGACGGATAACGATCCACGCGCCCGGGGATTTCGTCGGCATGCGCGCCGCCGGGCGGCTGGCGGCCGAAACGCTGGACATGATCACGCCGCATGTCCGGCCCGGTGTGACCACCGACGAGCTTGACCGGATCTGCCATGAATTCATCGTCGGCCACGGCGCGATCCCGGCGCCGCTGAACTATCGCGGCTTTCCGAAATCCATCTGCACCTCGATCAATCACGTCGTCTGCCACGGCATCCCCGGCGAGCGGCGGCTGGAGAACGGCGACATCGTCAATATCGATGTCACCGTGATCCTGGACGGCTGGTATGGCGACACCTCGCGCATGTATGTGGCGGGCACCGCCTCGACCAAGGCACGCAACCTGATGGATGTGACGTTCGAGGCGATGTGGCGCGGGTTGCGCGTGGTGAGGCCCGGCGCGACGCTCGGCGATATCGGCCACGCCATCCAGGAATACGTGGAGAGCCAGCGCTTCTCGGTGGTGCGCGACTTCTGCGGCCACGGCATCGGCCGGAATTTCCACGAGCCGCCGAACATCCTGCATTACGGCCGTCCCGGCGAGGGCGCGGTGCTGCGCGCGGGCATGTTCTTCACCATCGAGCCGATGGTGAATGCCGGCCGGCCGGAGGTGAAGGTGCTGGACGATGGCTGGACAGCGGTGACGCGCGATCGCAGCCTGTCGGCGCAGTTCGAGCACATGCTCGGCGTGACCGAGACCGGCTGCGAGATTTTTACCCTTTCCCCGGTCGGGCTCGACAAACCGCCCTACGCGATCTGAAACAGCTTCCCCGCCGCGTGGTTGCATGGCAACCTACGGTGGTATGTCGAAGCCAAGGCACCACCGTAAGGGTTTTTCCGACTCGCTCGATCTGCTGGAGCCGCTTGCTCCGCAGGCTGGGGTGGCGGGTGCCGAGGGGCATCGGACACGGATGCGCGCGCGGCTGCTGACCGCCGGGCCGGATGCGCTGGCGGATCACGAGATGCTGGAGATGGTGCTGTTCCTGGCGCTGCCCCGGCGCGACACCAAGCCGATCGCGCGCGACCTGCTGACCCGCTTCGGCAGCTATGCCGCCGCCATCGCCGCGCCGTTGCAGGAGCTGCGCGGCGTCGAGGGGCTGGGGGAGGCGGGGGCGGCGGCGCTGAAGCTGGTGCAGGGGGCGGCGCTGCGGCTGGCGAAGGCGGAGGTGCTGCACCAGCCGGTGCTGAACGACTGGGACCGGCTGATGACCTATCTCAACACGGTGCTGGCGCGCGAGCGGGTGGAGCAGTTCCGCGTGCTGTTCCTGGACAACCGCAACCGCCTGCTGGCGGACGAGGCGCAGGGGCGCGGCACGGTGAACCACACGCCGGTCTATCCGCGCGAGGTGGTCAAGCGCGCGCTGGAACTGCACGCGACCGCGCTGATCCTGGTCCACAACCACCCGAGCGGCGATCCCACGCCGTCGCGCGAGGATATCGACATGACGCGCGAGATCGTCTCGGCCGCGGCGGCGCTGTCGATCGTGCTGCACGACCACGTGATCGTGGGCAACGGCAGGTGGCTGAGTTTCCGCAAGGGGGGGCTGCTGTGAGAGAAGGGCCGCCCCAGGGCATCCGCTATTCCGTCAGCACCAATGACGAGGCAGGCACGACGACGTCCCGCAGCTTATCCGCACGGTAGATGCGCAGTTTCAGCTTCAAGGAGTCCGGCGCCACCGGGGCGGAACAGGCGTGTCCTGGTTCGGGGACGATCATAAACGACAAGGCGGGAACCGTGGCAGGCGGCAGGAAAGCCGCACCGACAATGGCCTGCCCGGAGACGGTCATGTTCCAGGATGGATCGTTGTCGATCACCAACCGCCAGCCAATGGGAACATCCTTGACGCTCGTGACAGCGCCGTGCCGCAAGGTTAGTTCGAGGCCGGCGATCCGGCCCTCGGGGACCTGGAAGCCCGATGCGAACGCCAGGGTGCAGGCGGACGCGGATGCTCCGGATCCAAGGAGCACGAGACATAGGAGGATCAGTCTCACGAACCCGCTCATCTGCCGGGCACTTGAACGATCACCGGACCAACGCCGCTTCGAGTGCTGCCGAACAACGCTTCAAAGGCTTTCGGAGTCAAATCGATGATACGGCGTGAGACATACGGTCCACGGTCGGTGACAGTCACTTCGATTGATTTGGATGGGTCGCGCAGGGAAGTCACCCTCACCTTCGTTCCCAAAGGCACATGCAGCATGGCCGCATTCAGGGCATTCCCGTCGTAAGGCTTACCATTAGCCATGTTGTTGCCGGGCAAATTGTAATAGGAGGCCTGGCCTCTGAGTTGCTGCTGATGCCCGATGTCTGCAATACCGTGGCCGAAATATCCATGTTTCTGTCGCCCCTGGTCAACCCAACCCACCTTATTTCCTCCGAAGGTAAATATTCCTATCATGGGTCGCCAGATTAGGCAATGATTTATTGCTTTGCGGCAGGAAATTCCTTACGCTTAAATGGTTAATGTTTCGTTGACGTTGGGATCATTGACGTTGGGATCATTTCGGGCAGAATCGTCCCCCAGACCTCGTGCCCGCCCTCCCAGATCATCTTCAGCGCCACGAACAGCACGATCAGCAGTCCGGCCCAGGTGATCCAGCGCTGACGGTCCAGCAGCCGCGCGATCAGCCCGGCGGCGAGGCCCATCAGCGCCACCGACAGCACCAGCCCCACCGCCAGCACCCAGGTCCGGTTCCCGGACGCGCCGGCGACCGCCAGCACGTTGTCCAGGCTCATGGAAATGTCGGCCAGCACGATCTGCGTCATCGCCTGGGCCATGCTCTTACCGGGTCCGATTGCTGTGCCCTCCGTATGCGGGGCCTGGCGCAGTTCGCGGTACATCTTCCAGCAGACCCACAGCAGCAGCAGCCCGCCGGCCAGCATCAGGCCGATGATCGCCAGCAACTGAATGGTGATCGCGCCGAACAGGATGCGGATCGCCGTCGCCCCACCGATGCCGAGCAGGATCGCGCGCCGCCGCTGGTGCGCCGGCAGACCGGCCACCGCGATGCCCACCACCACCGCGTTGTCGCCGGCCAGCGCGATGTCGATCAGCACCACCTGGGCCAGCGCGGTCAGGTCCTGTAACAGGCCGGGGGTCAGCAATGTGATATCCATGCGGTGGGTTCCTGGACATGCGCGTGGATCGCACTTGTCAACCTCGGCCCTGGCGTTCTAGCTGACCGCCGCTATCAGCAGGAAGTGGATTAACGACAATGGTGCCCCGCTACAGCCGACCCGACATGGCCGCAATCTGGGCGCCGGAGAACCGGTTCCGCATCTGGTTCGAGATCGAGGCGCTGGCCTGCGAGGCGATGGCGGAACTGGGCGACATCCCCAAGGAAGCCGCGCGCACCATCCGCGAGCGCGGCAGCGTCAAGGTCGCCGACATCACCCAGGCCGACCTCGACCGGATCGACGCGATCGAGCGCGAGACCCGGCACGACGTGATCGCCTTCCTGACCTGGCTCGCCGAGGGCATCGGCGAGGACAGCCGCTTCGTGCATCAAGGCATGACCAGCTCGGACGTGCTGGACACCGCTTTCTCGATCCAGCTTACCCAGGCCGCCGACCTGCTGATCCGCGACGTCGACGCGGTGCTGGCGGCGCTGAAGGCGCGCGCGTTCGAGCACAAGCACACGGTGACCATCGGCCGCAGCCACGGCATCCACGCCGAACCCACCAGCTTCGGCCTGAAGCTCGCCGGCCACTATGCCGAGTTCGCCCGCAACCGCGCCCGTCTGGTGGCGGCGCGCGAGGAAGTGGCGGTGGCCGCCGTTTCCGGCGCGGTCGGCACCTTCGCCCATCTTGACCCGGCGGTGGAGGAGTATGTCGCCGCCAAGCTCGGCTTCAAGGCGGAGCCGATTTCCACCCAGGTGATCCCGCGCGACCGCCATGCGGCGTTCTTCTGCGCGCTGGCGGTGGTCGCCACCGGCATCGAGCGGCTGGCGATCGAGGTGCGGCATTTGCAGCGTTCCGAGGTGCGCGAGGCGGAGGAGTTCTTCCACCCCGGCCAGAAGGGCAGCTCGGCGATGCCGCACAAGCGCAACCCGGTGCTGAGCGAGAACCTGACCGGGCTGGCGCGCGTGGTGCGCTCGGCGGTGATCCCGGCGCTGGAGAACGTGGCGCTGTGGCACGAGCGCGATATCAGCCACTCCTCGGTCGAGCGGGTGATCGGCCCGGATGCGACTGTCGGGCTGGATTTCGCGCTGGCGCGGCTGGCGGGGATGATCGAGAAGCTGACCGTCTACCCCGAGCGAATGCAGGCCAATCTGGACAGCCTGGGCGGCGTGGTCCACTCGGGCGAGGTGCTGCTGGCGCTGACCCGTGCCGGTATCCTGCGCGAGGACGCCTACCGCATCGTCCAGCGCAACGCGATGGCGACCTGGACCAAGCTCGGCCAGCCGGACGGGCGCGACTTCCGCGCCAACCTGGACGCCGACCCCGAGGTCGCCGGCCGGGTGCCGGCGGAGGCGCTGGACCGGGCGATGGATTCGCGGCTGCACCTGAAGCAGCTCGACCGCCTGTTCACCCGCGTCTTCGGCGAACCCGGCCCCGCCGCGCCGGCGGCCTGACGCCTAGGCTGCCTTGCGGCAGGTTCGCTCAGGGCGGGGGAACCTCGCAGGACAGAATGGAACCGGTGGACGAATCGGTGATGACCAGCGTCTTGCCGTCGGGGGCGATGGCGCAGTTGGTGAGCGAGCGGCCGGCGCAGGAGACGATGCGGTACAGCGGCACGCCGAACGGATCGAGCACCCAGACGCAGCCATGCGCCGGGCTGCACACGAACAGCCGGTCGTGCTTGTCCACCGCCATGCCGTCCGGGCCGGAGACGCCGCCGGACAGGCGTGCGAAACACTGCGCCTTGGCCACCACGGCGTCGGGGCGCAGGAAGAAGCGCCAGACCTCGGCCGAGCGGGTCATCGCCACATAGAGATGCGTCTTGGCATGATTGAGCACCAGGCCGTTCGGGCTGGGGCCGGTGGCGATCAATCGGTCGATCCGCCCGTCTTGGTGCAGCCGCCAGACCCGCCCGGTGGGGTCCTGCAACCCGGTCTGGCCCTGGTCGGTGAACAGGATCGAGCCGTCCGGGTGCAGCGTCAGGTCGTTCAGGCCCTTGAAGCTCTCGCTCATCACGGTCTCGATCACCGGCGAGACCAGCGCGGTGGCCGGGTCGATGCGCAGGATGCCGTTGCGGTAGTCCGCCACCAGCAGCGTGCCGTCGGCGGCGACCTTCATGCCGTTCGGCCAGCCGTCGTACTGGCAGAGCAGCGACCAGTCATCGCCCCCGTCATCGCCATCGATGCGGAAGATGCGGCCGAACGGGATGTCGACGACATACAGACGCCCCGCCGCGTCGTAGCAGGGGCCTTCCAGGAAACAATCCACCGGCTCGCCGCCACGGTTGGCCGTGGCCCACGTATTGGCGAGCGGCTTGCGGAATCTGTCCGGCAGGCGCGTCAGCACGCGCGTCGGCAGGTCGGGGGGAGGTGCGAACCACATGCTCGTCAGGGTGAAACGGCCCGCGCCGTCGCGCAAGTGGTTGACCGCGCGACGCATGGGTCTCTATTGCACCGTCTCCCGTGCCGCCATTTATGCTGCTCTGCACCATGCGCCCGCCGGGCGGCTGAAAGGACCCGACGATGATGCCGCGTCTACCGCTTGTCCTGCTGGTGGCGTTCGCCCCGCTCGTGCCGTTCGCGGCCGGAGCGCAGATGCCGGGTGGTCCGCCGGCGGTGGGCGTGGTGCGCGTGCAGCAGCGCCCGATCACCGAGACCGAGGAATTCGTCGGCCGCATCCAGGCGGTGAACCGCGTGGACCTGACCGCGCGGGTGACCGGCTTCGTGCAGGGGAAGCTGTTCGACGAAGGCGCGGAGGTGCAGGCGGGCGACCTGCTGTACCGGCTGGAGCGCGGCCCGTTCGAGGCGGCGGTGGCGCAGCAGCAGGCGGCGGTGGCGCAGAATACGGCGCTGCTGACCAATGCCACCATCCAGCTCAACCGCACCCTGGCGCTGTTGAACACCCCGGCCGGGCAGCGCTCGACCGTGGACGACGCCAAGGCGCAGCAGGCATCGATGGCGGCGCAGCTGATGTCGGCGCAGGCGCAGTTGCGCATGGCGGAGATCAATCTGGACTACACCGAAATCCGCGCGCCGATCGCCGGCAAGATCGGCCTGAGCACCTACAGCGTCGGCAACGTCGTCTCGCCCTCCTCGGGTTCGCTCGCGCGCATCGTCAGCCAGGACCCGATGAACGTGCTGTTCCCGATGGCGGCGCGCAGCCAGATAGAAATATCCAAACGCTACGCCGATCGCGGCGGCATGGCGGCGGTGGAGATCCGGCTGCGTCTGCCGGATGGCAGCGTCTACGACCGCACCGGCAAGGTCGATTTCATCGACACCACCGTTTCGCCCAGCACCGACACGATCCTGGTGCGCGGCAAGATCGCCAATCCGGCGATCCGGCCGGGCGAGCGGGCGCTGACCGACGGGGAGTTCGTCGGCGTGACGCTCGCCGGGATCCAGCCGGTGATGGCGCTGGCGGTGCCGCGCGCCGCGGTGCTGTCGGACCAGCAGGGCAGCTACGTTTATGTGATCGACAAGGACAACAAGGCCGAGCAGCGGCGGGTGAGCCTTGGCCAGTCGACGCCGGAACTCGCGGTGCTCGCCTCCGGCGTCGCCGAGAGGGAGATGGTGGTGCTGGAAGGGTTGCAGCGCGTGCGTCCGGGCGCGCTGGTGGTGCCCGGGCCGGCCGCACCGCCGCCCCGCGTCCCGGGTAATGCGGCCGCGCCGGGGGCTGCCAAGCAATGATCTCGTCGGTCTTCGTCGACCGCCCCAGGCTCGCCATCGTCATCGCCATCGTCATGACGCTGGCCGGTGCGCTGTCGATGCTGCGCATTCCGGTGGCGCAGTTTCCGTCGATCGTGCCGCCACAGGTGACGGTGAGCACGGTCTATCCCGGCGCGTCGGCCAACGTGGTGGAAACCACGGTGGCGCAACCGCTGGAAGCGCAGATCATCGGTGTCGACCGCATGATCTACATGAAGTCGAACAGCGCCAACGATGGCACCTACAGCCTGACGATCAGCTTCGATATCGGCACCAATGCCGACATCGACACGGTGAACGTCAACAACCGGGTGCAGGCGGCGCTGTCCAAGCTGCCGGCGGAGGTGCAACTGAGCGGCGTGACCGTGCAGAAGCGCTCCGCCGCCGTTCTGGCCTTCGTGCAGTTCTATTCCGAGGGCGGGAAATACGATCCGCTGTTCATCAGCAACTATGTCACCGTGAATGTGCTCGACCGGCTGTCGCGCACGCCGGGTGTCGGTCAGGCGCAGCTGTTCGGACGGCTGGACTACTCGATGCGGATCTGGTTCGACATCGACCGGCTGAACGCGCTGGGCATGGTGCCCTCCGACATCATCACCGCGATCCAGGCCCAGAACGCGCAGGGCGCCGTCGGGCGCATCGGCGCGCGGCCGACCGCCGACGCGACCCAGTTCCAGTTGAACGTGCAGACCCAGGGCCGGCTCGCCACGCCCGAGCAGTTCGGCAATATCATCGTGCGCGCCAACCGGGACGGATCGGTGCTGCGCGTGCGCGACGTCGCGCGGGTGGAGCTGGGTGCCGCCAACATGGACGCCGAGAGCCGGCTGGACGGCAATCCGGCGGTTTCCATCGGCATCTATCTCTCGCCGGAGGCCAACGCGGTACAGACCTCGGCTGCGGTGCACAAGGCGCTGGACGAGCTATCCGCGCGTTTCCCGCCTAGCCTGAAGTCGCGCGTGTTCTACGACAGCTCCAGCTTCGTGTCCGAGACGATCCAGACGGTGATGGAGACGCTGGGCGCGGCGTTCCTGCTGGTCGTGCTGGTGGTCTATCTGTTCATGGGCAACATCCGCGCGACGATCATTCCGACCGTCGCCGTGCCGGTCAGCCTGGTTTCCACCTTCGCGGTGCTGCTGGCGTTCGGCTACTCGGCCAACACGATCTCGCTGCTGGCGATGGTTTTGGCGATCGGCATTGTCGTCGATGACGCGATCGTCGTGGTGGAGAATGTCGAGCGGGTGATGGCCGAGGAGCCGGACCTGGACCCGAAGGCCGCCACCAAGAAGGCGATGGCGCAGATCACCGCGCCGGTGATCGCGATCACCCTGGTGCTGCTGTCGGTGTTCATCCCCGTCGGCTTCATCCCCGGCATCTCCGGGCAGCTGTTCCGCCAGTTCGCAGTGACGATCTCGGTTGCTACCTTCATCTCCGCGGTCAACGCGCTGACGCTGTCGCCGGCGCTGTGCGGCGTGGTGCTGCGCCATCACGGCAAGCGTGGCGGCGTGATGGGGTTGGTGCTGCGCGGCATCGACGGGGTGCGCGACGGCTACGCCGCGACGGTGCGCCGGCTGCTCCGGGTCGCGGTGCTGGCGGTGGTGCTGATCGGCGTCTGCGGCGCCGGCATCTACGGGCTGGCACGGCACACGCCGACCGGCTTCCTGCCGGAAGAGGACCAGGGCGTGTTCTTCGTCGCCGTGCAGTTGCCCGACGGCGCATCGGTCTCGCGTTCGCGTGCGGTGGTGCAGCAGGTGGAAGCCATCCTGCGCCCGATGCCGCAGATCGAGGGGGTGCTGTCGATCGTCGGGTTCTCGCTGCTCGATGGCGGCAACCAGCCGAACGCGGCGTTCGTGCTGGCGCGGCTGAAGCCCTTTGCCGACCGCACGGCCGCCGTGGACAAGGTGCAGGCGGTGATCGGACAGGTGTTCGGGCAGGCGCAGCAGATCCGGTCCGCCACGGTGTTTCCGTTCAACCTGCCGCCGATCATCGGCCTGTCGACCTCCGGCGGGTTCGAGTTCCAGATGGAGAATCTGGAGGGCCAGGATCCGGCGGAGATGGGTGCCGCCGCGTTCGGGCTGATCAACGCGGCCAACCGCGATCCACGGCTGGCGCGCGTGTTCTCCAGCTTCAGCCCGACCAATCCCTCGGTGTATCTCGATATCGACCGGGAGAAGGCGCAGGCGCTCGGTCTGTCGGTGCGCGACGTGTTCATCGCGTTGCAGGCGACGCTGGGCGGCATCTATGTCAACGACTTCAACATGTATGGCCGCACCTGGCAGGTGAACATCCAGGGCGAGGCGATCGACCGCTCCGACATCTCGGCGATCTTCAAGATATTCGTGCGCAACAGCGCCGGCACGATGGTGCCGCTGCGCGCCATCGCCGATTTGCGCATCGCGGTCGGGCCGCAGGTCATCAGCCGGTTCAACAACTACCGCTCCGTGACCATCAACGGCGGTCCGGCGCCCGGCGTCTCGTCCGGCGACGCGCTGGTTGCCATGGCGGAGGTGGCTGCCAAGACTCTGCCGCCGGGCTATGGTTACGAGTGGGCCGGCACCGCATATCAGGAGTTGCAGGCGGCCGGGCAGACGACGCTCATTCTGGGGTTGGCCGTGCTGTTCGCCTATCTGTTCCTGGTCGGGCTTTACGAGAGCTGGACGATCCCGGTGCCGGTGCTGCTGTCGGTCACGGTGGGCGGCGTCGGCGCATTCTGCGGGATATTGCTCGCCGGGCTGCCGCTGGATCTGTATGCGCAGATCGGCCTGGTGGTGCTGATCGCGCTCGCCGCCAAAAACGGCATCCTGATCGTGGAATTCGCCAAGGAGCAGCGCGAGGCCGGCATGCCGATCCTGCAAGCGGCGGAGCTGGGCGCGCGGATGCGGTTCCGCGCGGTGATGATGACCTCGATCGCCTTCATCCTGGGGCTGGTGCCGCTGGTCTGGGCGCACGGGGCGGCGATGATGAGCCGGCGCGCGGTGGGCACGGCGGTGTTCGCCGGCATGATCGCGGCCAGCTCGATCGGGATTTTCCTCATTCCCATGCTGTATGCGACTTTTCAGGGGCTGCGCGAAAGCGTGAAGGCCAGGTTCCGCAGGCACTGAGCGGACCCTCTTGGCTCGGCCCGCCCGATCCGTGCATGCTTCCATTCGCATTGCCCCTGTTCGGAGTGAACCATGAGCAAGTTCGGTCTCGCCCAGCCCGTTCGCCGCGTCGAGGACCCGCGCCTGCTGAAGGGGGCCGGACGCTATACCGACGACATCCAGCTTCCCGGCATGCTGTTTTCCGTGGTGCTGCGCAGCCCGCACGCGGCGGCCAGGATAACCGCCATCGACGTAGCGCAGGCCAAGGCGCTGCCCGGCGTGAGGGGCATCTATACCAGCGCCGATTTGGCGGGCGATGACATCGGCGGGCTGCCCTGCGCCGTGCCGATGCAGAACCGCGACGGCTCCGCCGGCGCGATGCCGCCGCATCCGGTGCTGGCCGACGGGTTCGTGCGTCATGTCGGCGATCCCGTCGCCTTCGTCGTCGCCGAGACTCCGGCGCAGGCGCGCGATGCCGCCGAGGCGATCATGGTCGAGTACGACATCCTGCCCTCGATAACCGATCTCGCCACCGCGACCGATCCGGGGGTGGCGCAGGTCTGGCCGGAGGTGAAACACAATACGGCGTTCGACTGGGAAATCGGCGACAAGGCCGCCACCGACGCGCTGTTCGCCAAGGCGGCGCACGTCACCCGGCTGCGGGTGGTGAACAACCGCATCGTGGTGTCCTCGATCGAGGCGCGCGCCGCCATCGCCGAGTACGACGGCGAACGCTGGACGCTGTATGCCAACACCCAGGGCGGCTGGCTGCTGAAGGGGCTGATTTCCGAGCCGGTGTTCAAGGTGGAGCCGGATCGTTTCCGCATCGTCACCCCGGACGTGGGCGGCGGTTTCGGCTCGAAGCTGCAGGTCACGGCGGAGGAAGTGCTCGCGGTGCTGATCGCCCGCAGGCTGCACCGGCCGGTCAAGTGGACCGAGTCGCGCAGCGAGGGCAACATGACCGTGCACCACGGCCGGGACCAGTGGCAGCGGATCAGGATCGCGGCGGAGGCCGACGGCAAGATCCGCGGCCTCTCGGTGGACCTGCTGGCCGACATGGGCGCCTACCTGATGCTGGTCACGCCCGGCACCCCGCTGCTCGGCGCTTTCATGTTCCCCAGCATCTACAAGATGGACGCCTACTCGTTCCGCTGCACCGGGGTCTTCACCACCAAGATGCCCACCGACGCCTACCGGGGGGCCGGCCGGCCCGAGGCCACCTTCGCGATCGAGCGGATCATGGACGAGCTGGCAGCCGAGCTCGGCATCGAGCCGCTGGAACTCCGGGAGCGGAACTGGATCAAGCATGAGGAGTTCCCCTACACGACGATCTGCGGCCTGACCTACGACTCGGGCAACTACGAGGCGGCCACCGCGAAGGCCAAGGAGCTCTTCGGTTACGACGAGCTCCGCGCGGAGCAGCAGCGGCGGCGGGACAGCGGCGACCCGGTGCAGCTCGGCATCGGCATCTCCACTTTCACCGAGATGTGCGGGCTCGCGCCGTCCCGCGTCCTCGGCTCGCTCGCCTACGGGGCCGGCGGCTGGGAGCAGGCTTCCATCCGGATGCTGCCGACCGGCAAGGTCGAAGTGGTGACCGGGTCGAGCGCGCACGGCCAGGGACACGAGACCGCGTGGAGCCAGATCGTCGCGGACCAGCTCGGGGTGCCGTTCGAGGACATCCGGGTGCTGCACGGCGACACCCAGATATCCCCCAAGGGCATGGACACCTACGGGTCCCGGTCGCTGGCCGTGGGCGGGATGGCCCTGGTCTCCGCCTGTGACAAGGTCATCGCGCTGGCCAAGGTCATCGCATCGGCGATGCTGGAGGCGCCGCCGGAAGAGGTGGAGTTCGCGGCGGGCGTTTTCAGCGCGCGGAACTCCTCCGGCGCGGCCAAGACCATCCAGGAGATCGCGCTGGCCGCCTTCGCCGCGCACGACCTGCCGGACGGGGTCGAGCCGACGATTGACGCCGACGCCACCTACGACCCGGACAACTTCTCGTTCCCGCACGGCACGCACCTGTGCGCNNTGGTCAACCCGATGATCGTGGACGGCCAGGTACACGGCGGCCTCGCCCAGGGCATCGCGCAGGCGCTGTACGAGGAGGCCGTCTATGACGACGCGGGCAACCTGCTGACCACGACGCTGGCCGACTACCTGGTTCCGTCGGCGGCTGACCTGCCGTCCTACGTCACCAGCCGGACCGAGAGCCCGGCCGCCAACCGGCTGGGCGTCAAGGGTGTCGGCGAGGCGGGCACGATCGCGTCCACCCCCGCGGTGGTGAACTCGATCGTGGACGCGCTGCGGCCGATGGGCATCAGGGACATCACCATGCCGTGCACGCCGGAGCGCGTCTGGCGCGCGATCCAGACCGCCCGCGGCGGCCAGCAGGCCAGCGCGGCCGAGCAGCACGAGGCCAGGCAGAGCGACCGGACCCAGGGCAACAGCCCGCAGGGCGTCGCCGCAGCAGGCGACGGCGCACCGCAGACCGGAGGGGCAGCATGATCCCGGCGAAGTTCGACTACGTCCGGCCGTCCACGCTGGACGAGGCCGTCAGCGCGCTGGCCGGCGGCGGCGAGGACGCG
>PKWQ01000240.1 GCA_003133265.1 Acetobacteraceae bacterium | reverse complement strand
CCACGCGCTTAGCCATCGCCAGCTGGGTCTCCCGCAGATGGGCGTGAACCAGGCCGAGCGCGAAGGCGAGGTCGTGGTCGTTCCCGGCCTGGATGAACGGGACCGCCAGATCGTTCCAGCGGATGGCAACCGGACCATGCAGCGGCAGGTCCCGGGTGGGCATCTGCGACAGGCGTTCGGCGAAGCTGCACGGGGCTGGAAACACGGCGCGGAACACCGGCAGGACCGCCGCGATCATCGCCCCGAGTCGGGAGACTGCCGGCATTGCAACCCGCTCCTTCCGCCAAAGCCTGACGAACGCGCGTGAACTGGCCCGCGCCGTGCCTTGTGGGGGCGCATTGTGCCGGCAATCGCCCGGCGGATGCCAGCGCCAACCCGACCCCGACCGACGCCGCTGCCGGGTGGGTTCGCGCGCGGCCGGCGATGGGGCATCCTGGCCGCGCGAAACAGGAGCGTGCCATGGCCCGAGACCAACGGTGAGACCATCGATACCGGATGACGGGCTGCCGCCGTCGCAACGGGTCTGGGCGGTGCTGGCGCTGGTGTTCGCGGTCGGCATGTCGGCGCTGGATTCCTCGATCGGCAATACCGCGTTGCCGACCATCGCGGCCGAAATGCATGCCAGTCCGGCCTCATCGATCTGGGTGGTGAACGCGTATCAGCTCTCGGTGGTGGTCTCGCTGCTGCCGTTCGCCTCGCTGGGCGAGATATTCGGCTATCGCCGCGTCTATATCCTGGGGCTGGTGGTGTTCACCATTGGGTCGCTGGCGTGCGCGCTGGCGTGGTCGCTGCCGACGCTGATCGCGGCGCGGGTGCTGCAAGGGTTCGGCGCCAGCGGCATCATGAGCGTCAACACGGCGCTGGTCCGGTTCATCTACCCGTCGCGCTCGCTCGGGCGGGGGGTCGGATTCAATGCGCTGGTGGTCGGGGTATCCACAGCGGCCGGGCCGTCCGTCGCCGCCGCGGTCCTGTCGGTGGCGCCCTGGCAGTGGCTGTTCGCGGTCAACGTGCCGTTCGGGCTGGTGGCGTTCGGGTTGGCGTTGCGCGCCCTGCCGGCCACGCCGCGCGCGTCGCACCGCTTCGATCTGGCCAGCGCGCTGCTGAACGCGGCCTGCCTCGGGCTGCTGATCTTCGGCATCGGCGAGGCGGCGCACAGCGCCGACCACCTCGTGGTGGCGCTGGTGCTGACGGGGGCGGTGGTGGCCGGGGTGCTGCTGGTGCAGCGGCAATTGTCGCTGACCGCGCCGCTGCTGCCGGTGGACCTATATCGCCGGCCGATGTTCGCCCTGTCGTCGGCGACCGCGATGTGCTCGTTCACCGCCCAGGGCCTCGCATTCGTGTCGCTGCCGTTTTATTTCCAGACCACGCTCGGGCACAGCGCGGTGGAAACCGGGATGCTGCTGACACCCTGGCCGGCGGCAACGGCGCTCATGGCGCCGATCGCCGGGCCGCTGTCGGACCGGTTTCCGCCGGCGATCCTGGGCGGGATCGGGATGGCGCTGCTCTGCCTGGGACTGGGGCTGATGGCGGGGCTGCCGGCCCATCCGAGCACGCTGGACATCGTTGGCCGCATGCTGGTGTGCGGCGCCGGCTTCGGCTTCTTCCAGTCACCGAACCTGAAGGCGATCATGTCCGCCGCCCCGCCCCAGCGCAGCGGCAGCGCCAGCGGCATCGTGGCGACCTCCCGGCTGCTGGGGCAATCGCTCGGCGCGGCGCTGGTGGCGCTGTGCTTCGGGATCGCCGCGCAGCGCGGCCCGGAACTGGCACTGGTGCTGGGTGCCGGGTTCTCGGGCGTGGCGAGTCTGGTCAGCTTCTCACGCCTGCTGCCGGGCAAGCCGGACAGCGCGACATTGGCCGCGGTATCAGTGGATCAGCGCGTGCCCACCGGCGAAGCTTACGTGACTGGAGAGCAGCGAGGCCGCGGTGACGCTGGACGATAGACCGACCAGCACCACGCCGTGCGACAGGTCGCTGGCGGCCGCCAGGGCCACCGCGTGCTGGCCATTCACGCTGGTGTCGTAGGCGCGCAACGATGTCGTGGCGATGCCCATGAGGTTGATGTCGAGCTTGTCGAGGCCGAACTGGAAGCCGGCGATGGTCTCGACCCCGCTGCTGGGCTGCATCGCGTAAGCGACGATGGCGCTGCCACCACCCAAAGTGATGCTGTCCGGCATGCCGATGAAGGTAAGCGAGGGCGCCGAAAGACCGCTGCTGGCCGTGGCCGTGTCGCTGCCGAGATTGACGATGACGGGTTTGTTGTCGCCGGTGAGGTTGAGCGTATCGCCGCCGGTGGTGCCGGTGACGCTGATCGAGGTCAGCTTGCTGTCGGCCGCCAGCGCGGTGTTGGCCGCCGTGACGTTGGCCGCGGTGTCGCTGACCGAGAAGCTGACGACCGAGGCATTGCTCTGCAGCGACGGCGCGCCGGCGGCGGTGGCGCCGGTTACCGACAGGCGCGCGCTGCCGGGCAGCAACGACAGCAGCGTGGCATCGGCGGTGATCTGTGTGGCGGAAATCACCAGGGGATTGCTGTCGGTCAGGGTCAGGCTGGCGATCTTGCCGGCGCCGGCGAGCTGTTGCAGCGTGTTCAGGTTACCCGAAATGTTGGTGGAACTGTCGGTGATGGCGACCGTCGTCATCAGGGTGGCGTTGGCCTGCCAGGTAGCAATGGCCTGCGTTACGGTGTCGGGCGGCGTGATGGTGATCGCCAGCGCGGCCCAGTCGCCCCAGTACAGGCCGTTGAAGGCGCGCAGATCGATCGTGTCGGTGCCGGTCGTGCTGCCGGTGTTGAGTAGAACGCCGGTCAGCGAGGCCACGGTGCATGCACCGGCGGCGGAATGCGCGCCCGACTGGGCGAGCCCGTTGACGGTGATCGTGTCGGCGCTGTTGGTGTCGTAGAGCTGGTACTCCGTGACGGCCTGCGAGGCGACCGGATTGCTGACGGTGATGTCGCCGGCAAGCGTGGCGCGGCCGCTGACTGTCATGCTCAGCGCGGCGACGGGCGTGCATACCGGCGTGTCGAGCTGATAGACGACGACATAGGCGGCGTTGACGCCGGTGAATTCCTGCGATGCGGCATGCGGCGCGGCGACGATGATGTCGGACGGCGAACCGTCATTGGCCGGGTTGGCAATGGTGCCGTTGCTGTAGACGTAGGTGATGTTGTCGACCAGCATGGCGGAGGCGCCGCTGCCGGATACCACCGTGGTGATGTGGCCGCCGCCGCTTGTGGTCATGAACACCACGACCTCGCCCGCCGTGACTTTCGACGCCCAGTTGGCGTTGGCGCCGAGCGGACCGTTATAGGCGACGATCCATTCGCCGTTGGCCACGCCGGGCACCCCGACCAGGGTGCTGTCCACCGGCAGCGAGGCGCCGGCATCGGCCGTGATGGCGGAGGCGAGCAGCCAGCAGCCATTATCGTTCCAGGCGTTGCCGACAAAGGACATGGCGGCGTTGATGACCGAGTGCGGAGTCGCCTGCAAGGGGACAATGCCGGTGAAGGTGGTCTGGGTCTCGACGCTGACGCTGCCGGCATAGGCGAAATAGGTGGGATTTTCGGCGAGAACATAGGTGTTGGCCGCATAGCTCGCGGCGAGCGAGGCGTTCGATGTGGTGAACACCGACATGCTGACATTGTCGAAGTGGTTGGACGAGGTGGTGTAGGTCAGCTGGTTGAAATAGCCGTAGGTGGAATTGTAATAGAGCCCGGTGGACGCCTGGTAGGTGAACGCGATGCCGATCGACCAGGCGTCGCTGCTGAAATTCGTGAAATGTACCGCGTACCCGTTGCCGGTGAGCGTGCCCATGGAGGCGGTGCTGTAGCCGACCGTGTATTCGACACGGTCGAGCGCGTTGAGAATCAGGTAAGCCGGATCGGCGCTGGAAGACGGGACCGTGAACAGCGTGGAGAGCTGCACGACCTGACCGCCGCCGGTCACCACGGCGCCGATCGCGGGTTTGATCAACGAGACTGTGGTCTGGCTGGTGACGCTGCCGGTCGTCGTGGTGGACCCCTGGGACCTCGTGCCGAAGGCAACGCCCGCAGGTGCCGAAAGTGCAACCGCGGGGCTGACATTGGCCGGACTTTCGAGGGCGTCGGCGCCGAGGGGGATAATCAGGTCGGACAGCGTATCCCATGTCCAACCGGAAGAGCCGTAGGTCAGAACGCGCATCGAACGATCTCCGGGGCCAAATATGTCGGGACGGGAGGCGTTTTATCCTCAGCTCGAATCACCGGGCAACGCGTGACCGACGCAGAGACAGCATCCTTCGAACATGTTACTGCTTGGTTAACCTGACCCCCATTTGGCCGGTTTTCCGCTGCCTAATCTGGATGTTTTGGGCGATTTTTGCAAGACGGTGGTTGGCGGCAACGGTTTTGCCTTATTTGGCGACCCTGGTGGACGGTTGCCGACGACACCGCACAGCTCTCCTGTCGTCGGCGGGTCTGACATAATATCTTCCGTAACGGGTATATTTTCCCTACCAGTCGGACATCGCCGGATCGAAGCTTCCCTTTCAGTTCCATCGGACGTCCGGTAAGCTCGGTGCTTCTCGTGGTTGGCCGGCAATGTTCGTAGCCCGATAATGGGGGTGCAGAATGGCCTATACGATCGCGGTGAACGGTACCGCGCGAACCGTCGAAGTCGACGGGGACATGCCGTTGCTTTGGGTGCTGCGCGACGTGCTCGATCTGAAGGGGAGCAAGTTCGGCTGCGGCGAGGATTTGTGCGGCGCTTGCACGGTGCATCTCGACGGCGCCCCGGTCCGCTCCTGCATGCTGCCGATTTCGCGCGTGGGAAAGGCGGCCGTCACCACGATCGAAGCGATCGGCGGCACGCCGGTCGGCCGGAAAGTGCAGGCGGCGTGGCTGGATGTCGACGTGGTGCAATGCGGCTACTGCCAGGCCGGTCAGATCATGTCCGCCACCGCGCTGCTGGCGAGGACGCCGCACCCGACCGATCAGGACATCGACGCGGCGATGGCGGGAAACATCTGCCGCTGCGGCACCTACCCGCGGATACGCGCCGCGATCAAAAAGGCGGCGGGATTGCCCACCGCCGATGCGAGGACACTGTGACCATGTTCGCAGAACCCGCTCCCGACGGTCGGCGCCGTGGTGGCGCGTCGCGTCGCGCTTTCCTCAAAGTCGGTCTCGCCGCCGCCGGCGGTTTTTTGCTGGATGCGACGCTGCCTGCGGTGGCGCGTGCGGCGTCGGCGGCGGCCAGCCTGAATGCCTATATCCACATCGCGCCCGACGGCATCGTGACCATCGCCTCCAAGAACCCGGAGATCGGCCAGGGCATCAAGACGATGCTGCCGATGCTGATCGCCGACGAACTCGATGTGGACTGGAAGGACGTGCGGATCGAGCAGGCGATGCTCGATCCCGCCAGGTATGGCCAGCAGTTTGCCGGGGGCAGCAGGGCCACGCCGCTCAACTGGGAGCCGCTGCGCCGTGTCGGCGCCGCCGGGCGGCAGATGCTGGTGGCGGCGGCAGCCGATACCTGGGACGTGCCGGCGGCGGAATGCCACACCGCCTCCGGCGTCGTACATCACGCCGCGAGCGGACGTTCGCTGAGCTACGGCAGGCTCGCCAGCAAGGCGGCGTCCCTGCCCGCCCCCGACCTCCGCGCGGTCCGGCTCAAGGACCCCAAGGACTTCAAGATCATCGGCCAGCCGCTGCCCGGCACCGACAGCCCGCTGGTGGTGACCGGCAAGCCGCTGTTCGGCATCGATGTCAGCGTTCCCGGCATGCTGCACGCGGTGTTCGAGAAATGCCCGGTGTTCGGCGGCAGGATCGTCAGCGCCAATACCGAGGCGATCAAATCCCTGGCCGGCATCCGCGACGCGTTCATCGTCAAGGGCGGGAATAACCCGCAGGGCCTGCGCGACGGCGTCGCGATCGTGGCGGACAATTGGTGGACCGCCAACAAGGCACGAAAGAAACTACAGATCGTCTGGGACGAAGGCGCCACCGCCGCGCAGAGCAGCGCCGGCCTGGCCAGCGCGGCGGCGGAGTTGGCCAAGGGCGCGCCGGCAAGCTCGCTGCGCAGCGACGGCAACGTGGCCGCCGCCCTCGCCGGTGCCGCGCGGGTGATCGAGGCGGCCTACGCCTATCCGTTCCTCCCCCATATCAGCCTGGAGCCGCAGAACTGCACGGCGCATGTGCATGACGGCAAGGTGGAGATCTGGGCGCCAACCCAGAATCCCGGCCCCGGCGCCAGCCTCGTGGCATCGACGCTGGGCGTGCCGGAGGCGAATGTCGCGGTTCACATAATACGCGCCGGCGGCGGCTTCGGCCGGCGTCTGCGGAATGACTACATGGTCGAAGCCGCCTGGATCGCGAAAACCGTCGGCGCGCCGGTGAAGCTGCTGTGGAACCGCCAGGACGACATGCGGCACGATTTCTACCGCCCGGCGGGCTTCCATTTTTTCAAGGGCGGCCTCGACGCCACCGGCCGGCTGATCGCCTTCAGCGATCATTTCGTGACCCTGGGGCATGGCGGCACGGTCGCCGACTCCGCAACCATGACGGCGGCGGAGTTCCCGGCCGGGCTGGTCGACAATCTCGACTACGGCATGTCGCTGGTGCAGTCCGGCGTGCCGACGGGGCCGCTGCGCGCGCCGCGCTCGAACGCGCTGGCCTTCGTCTTCCAGTGCTTCATCGACGAACTCGCGCACGCCGCCGGCAAGGACCCGGTTTCATTCCGCCTGGCCCTGCTGGACGCCGCCAGCCAGCCCGGACAGACCCGGTCCGGGGCCGGCTTCGACACCGGCCGGATGCGCGGCGTGCTGGAACTGGTCGCCGAGAAGGCGGGTTGGGCGAAGCGCGCGCTGCCCAAGCGGACCGGCATGGGGGTGGCGTTCTATTTCAGCCATCTCGGGTATTTCGCCGAAATCGTGCAGGCGAGCGTCGCCGCGTCGGGCGATGTCACGTTGGACAAGGTCTGGATCGCCGGCGATATCGGCAGCCAGATCATCAATCCGAGCAACGCGGAAAACCAGGCGCAGGGTGCGGCGCTCGACGGGCTGGGTGCTGCGCTCGGCCAGGCGATCACCATCGAGCGGGGCCGCGTCGTGGAAGCCAATTTCGACACGGTCGGGCCGCTGCGGATCGGTCAGGCGCCGCCGGTCGAGGTTCACTTCCTGACCACCGCCAACCCGCCCACCGGCTTGGGCGAACCCGCGTTGCCGCCGGTCATTCCGGCGCTGTGCAACGCGATCTTCGCGGCGACCGGAAAGCGGGTCCGCAGGCTGCCCATCGACCCCGCCGAGCTTAGGTCCGCCTAGGTCGGCGTGGGCGCGCGCGCTTAGGAGCCCGGCCGCACCAGCCGATGATGCTTGCGTCCGGCGGACAGCTTGATCGCGCCGTCGCGCAGATCGACGGTACCGATCGCGTGGCCCTCTTCCGTCACCGCCACGTCGTTCACCCGGGCGCCGCCGCCACGGATCAGCCGGCGNNCCGGCGGCAAGCTCGGCCGCGGGCACGTCGATGCTCGGCAGCGTGTCGGCGGCCTCGCCCTGCTCGAAGGCGCGCCGCGCGGTCTCGGCGGCGGCCTCGGCTTGGTCGCGGCCATGCGCCAGCGCGGTGGTCTCGGT
>PKWQ01000281.1 GCA_003133265.1 Acetobacteraceae bacterium | reverse complement strand
GGACCGGTGCGCCAACAGGCATAATGGGATTTATGTCATCCGTCCCCAAGAAAGCGATGGTCACCGGATCCGGCGGGCTCATCGGCTCCGAGTGCGCGCGCCTGCTGGCCCGCGAAGGCTGGAACGTGGTTGGCGTCGATAACGATATGCGCCAGCAGTTCTTCGGCCCGGCGGGCACCACGCGCGCGGTGGTGCGCGACCTGGCCGACGGCATAGCGGCGGCGCGGATGATGTCGCGGCTGATGCTGGTGTCCGGCGTCGCGCCGATCCTGGCCCCCACGCTCGGCGGGATCATCCTGCTGGTCGCCTCCTGGCACGCGATCTTCCTGGTAACCGCGCTGTACGGCGCGATCTGCTGCGTGCTGGTGTGGTGGAAACTGCCCGACACCCTGCCGCGCGAGCGCCGCGTCGGCCTGGGCATGGCCTCGTTGATCAGCCGCTACGCCATGGTGGCGCGAGAGCGGATCTTCGCCACCCATGCGGCGATGGCCGGCTGCTGCAGCTTTGCCATGTTCGCCTATATCGGCGGCTCGCCGCAGGCGATGATCGGTACGTTCGGGCTGTCGACGGCGGCCTATGGCGCGCTGTTCGGCCTGTGCGCGGCCGGCTTCATCTGCGCCTCGCAGATCAATCCGCACATCCTGCCGCGCTTCGGCGCTTCGCACGTGATGCGCGTCGCCGTACGCACGCTGTGGTGCTGCACCGCCATCCTGGCCGGGCTCGCGTTCGCCCGGATCAATATCCTGCCGCTGGTGGTGCTGCCGATCGTGGGAACGATGGCGTGCCTGGGATTCACGCTACAGAACGTGCAGGTCGGCGCGCTGACCCGCCACGCCGCGCACGCCGGCAGCGCCTCGGCGCTGATGGGCACCTGGCAGTTCGTGCTCGGCTCGTCCTCGGTGATGCTGGTCGGCCTGCTGACCGACGGCAGCCCGCGCGGCATGGCGACCCTGATGCTGACCGGCGCCACCGGCGCGGTGATTGCCGATCTCTGCCGCCCGCGCACATAATACCGGACCGCCCGGCTTGGAGATCGGCCAACTCGGAGATACGCATGCCCGCCACCCCCATCGTCGGTATTCCCGCCTGTGCGAAGCTGGTCGACGGCATGCCGCGCCACGACACCCCGGCCCGCTATGCCGCCGCCTTGTTCGGCGCGGCGCGCGTCCTGCCGATCATGATCCCGCCGATGGGCGAGGCGCAGCTCGGCGTGCTGGACCGCATCGACGGGCTGCTGGTCCCCGGCAGCCCGAGCAACGTGCATCCCAGCCGCTACGACGGCGGCGAGAGCCTGACGCCGGACAGCCACGACCCCGAGCGCGACGCGACCTCGCTGCCGCTGATCCGCGCCGCCATCGCGCGCGGGATGCCGGTGCTGGCGATCTGCCGCGGCATCCAGGAACTCAACGTCGCCCTCGGCGGCACGCTGCACCAGACGGTGCATGCGCTGCCCGGCCGCATGGACCATCGCGGCGGCCCCGGCCCGCAGGAGCGGCGCTACGGTCCGAAGCATCCGATCACGCTCACCGGCCAACTGGCCCGGATCGTCGGCGCCGCCGAGATCGTGGTGAATTCCCTGCACGGCCAGGCGATCGACCAGCCGGCGCCGGGACTGGTGATCGAGGCGGTGGCATCGGACGGCACCATCGAGGCGGTGCGGGTCGAACACGCCGCCGGATTCGCATTCGGGGTTCAATGGCACCCCGAATGGGGCTATGCGGAGGACCCTGCCAGCACGGCGCTGTTCGCCGCGTTCGGGCAGGCCTGCCGCGCCTATGCGGCGCGTCTCGGAAAGGCAGCATAAGATGGACCTGCAACTCGCCGGCAAACGCGTCCTGATCACAGGCGGCTCCAAGGGCATCGGCCGCGCCGCCGCCGAGGTTCTGGCGGAGGAAGGCTGCGACCTGATCCTGGCCGCCCGCGATCCCGCCGCGCTCGACGACGCGGCCGCCGCGATCCGCGACCGCCATCAGGTAACGGTGCGCACCATCGCCGCCGACCTGTCCAAGGAAGATGCCGTGGTCGCGCTCGCGCGCAGCGCCGGGGAGATCGACATCCTGGTGAACAACGCCGGCGCCATCCCGCCGGGCGAT
The DNA here is from genome assembly GCA_003133265.1 of Acetobacteraceae bacterium. Taxonomy (GTDB): domain Bacteria; phylum Pseudomonadota; class Alphaproteobacteria; order Acetobacterales; family Acetobacteraceae; genus PALSA-911. The sequence goes on along the minus strand of PKWQ01000281.1, from coordinate 2,556 downwards.
CTGCTGGCGGTGGACAACGACACCTGGCGCCGCGCCTGGGACCTGAAGGTGTTCGGCTTCATCTCCCTCGCCCGCGCCGTCTATCCGCAGATGAAGGCGCGCAAGGCGGGCGTGATCCTGAACATCATCGGCGCCGCCGGCGAAAAGCTGAACCCCGGCTACATCGCCGGCTCCGTCGGCAACGCCTCATTGATCGCCTTCACCCGCACGCTGGGCAAATCCTCCACCGTCGACGGCATCCGCGTGCTCGGCATCAACCCCGGCGCCACCGCGACGGCGCGCTTCGAGATGCTGGCCCGCGACCGCGCCGCCAAGCAGATGGGCAATGCCGACCGCTGGATGGAGCTGAACGCCGCCATGCCATTCGCCCGCCCCGGCACGCCCGAGGAAATCGCCTGGGCCGTCGCGTTCCTGGTCAGTCCCCGCAGTTCCTATACGTCCGGCACGATGCTGACGATCGACGGCGGCGCCTGAAACCGCTGCACGATCCGGGGCTTCGATGATCCTTTCGCGCCTTCTGGTCGGCCTGGTCGAATGCGGCCGACGCAATGCGCTGGCCGTCCTGCTCGGCGGCGTCGTGCTCGCCGTGCTGTCCGGGGCGCTCGCCGGCGCGCGGCTCGGCGTGACCACCGATACCGATCGGATGTTCGCCGCCAGCCTGCCCTGGCGCCAGCAGGCCGTCGCGTTCGACCGTGCCTTCCCGCAGTTCACCGACCTGCTGGTGGCGGTGATCGACGCCGCCACGCCCGAGACGGCGGACGCGACCGCCGCCGCGCTCGCCGAGCGTCTGGCCGCCGACAAGACGCATTTCGTCTCCGTCCGCCGTCCGGATGCCTCGGCCTATTTCGACCGCGAGGGCCTGCTGCTCCTGGACAAGACGGCGTTGCAGGGTCTGATGGACGGCACCATCGACGCCCAGCCCTTCCTCGGCCAGTTGGTCGTCGATCCGTCCGCGCGCGGACTGTTCGCCTCCATGGCGCTGCTCGGCGTGGGGGTAACGCAGGGACAGGCCGACCTCGGCCCCTATCTGCCGGCGCTGGAGAATTTCCACCGCGCGATGGCCGGCGCGCTGGCCGGGCACCCCACGCCGCTGTCCTGGGACCGGCTGCTCGGCGGCGGGGCAAGCAATCTCCAGGGCAAGTTCCACTTCGTGCTGATCCAGCCGAAGCTCGATTACGGCGCGCTGGAGCCGGGCGGGGCGGCGACCGCCGCGGTGCGCGCCGCGATCGCCGGGCTGGAGTTCGTGAAAGCGGGCGCGGCGCATGTGCGCATCACCGGCGCGGTGGCGCTGGCGGACGAGGAATTCGCCACCGTCGCCCACGGCGTGCTGGCCGGCCTGGTGGTCAGCGTGCTGCTGATCACGCTCTGGCTGTTCCTGGCGGTGCGAAGCTGGCGGCTGATCGTGCCGATCCTGGCCACCCTCGGGCTCGGGCTGATGCTGACGCTCGGCTTCGCGGCGCTCGCGGTCGGCACGCTCAATCTGATCTCGGTCGGGTTCGGCATCCTGTTCGTCGGCATCGCCGTCGATTTCGCCATCCAGTTCTGCGTCCGCTACCGCGAGGCGCGGTTCCAGTTCGCCGATCAGGCCGAGGCCCTGGCCGCCACCGCGCGCCGGGCCGGCGGGCAGATCCTGATCGCTGCGGCCGCCACCGCCGCCGGGTTCCTGGCCTTCGTGCCGACCGATTTCGCCGGCGTGGCGGAACTGGGCCTGATCGCCGGCGTCGGCATGCTGATCGCCTTCGTCTGCACGCTTTGCTTCCTGCCCGCTGTCATCACGCTGTGCCGTCCGGCGGGCGAGCCGGCGGAGGTGGGCTTCGCCTGGGCGGCGCGGCTCGACCCGCTGCTGGCGCGGCGCCGGCGCTCGCTGCTGGGTGCTTTCGCCGGAATTTTCGTCCTGGCGCTGGCGGTTTCGCCCCGGCTGGGGTTCGACTCCGACCCGCTGCACACCAAGGACCCGACGACCGAGGCGATGGTCACGCTGAACGACCTGATGGCCTCGCCGCTGACCAATCCCTATTCGATCGATGTCCTGGCACCCGACCTCGATCAGGCCGGCAAGCTGGCCGAGAAGCTGGACGATCTGACGCTGGTTGGCGATGTGCTGACGCTGGATAGTTTCGTACCGACGGAGCAGGACGCCAAGCTGGCGATCATCGCCGACGCGGCCTCGGTACTGGGCGCCACCCTGGCGCCGCGCGATCCGGCGGCGCCGGTGAACCCGGAGCAGATCCGCATGGCGGCGGCGACGGCGCTGGCGCAGATCGAGCCGGCGCTGGCGAAGCTGCCCCAGGACCATCCGCTGGCCGTGATCGCCGATGACCTGAAGCGGCTGGTGGTCGCGCCCGATGCGATTTTGCTCGCCATGCAGGACGCCTTGACCCGCTTCCTGCCGGNNNTTCGTCGCGCAGGTGCGCACGGTGGCGCCGGAGGCGGGCGGCTCGGCGGTGGAAATCGTGGAGTCGGCCAACACCATCGTCGGCGCGTTCCGTTCGGCCGCGATCGGCGCCCTGGTGGCGATCACCGCGATCCTGTTCGTGGCGCTGCGCCGGCCGCTGG
>PKWQ01000428.1 GCA_003133265.1 Acetobacteraceae bacterium | reverse complement strand
CCAGAGCGGCAGCCAGTGCAGGCCGTACGGCTGCTTGTCCAGGACGACGGTGCGTTCCCGGTTCGGCATCCGGGCGAACACGCCCTCGGCCACCCGGCCGCAGACCACGGTGATGCGCGCATCCGGGTGGACGCGGATCAGGTGGTCGAGCAGTCCGGTGGACAGGATCGCGTCGCCGACACGGTTGGAGGTCACGAACAGGATGCGCATGTCCTGGCGGGATAGCACGTCCCGCCGCGAACGCCATGGGGGTTGCGTCTCGTCCAGGGCCTTCGCGTTGTGCCGCGCGGACGCCATGTGCGGCATGTGGTGGCGTCAATTGACGGGCACCGCCCGCTTAGGCAGCTTGCGCGCGGGAAAAAAGCGGGAGGACCGGACATGAGCGAAGATCATCCGACATTGGTTCCGATTGGCGAGGATTTTCCGGAACTGCGCGAACCGGTCCGCCGCATCTGCGCGAAATACCCCGGCACCTATTGGCAGCAGCTTGAGGACGAGCAGGCATATCCGACCGCCTTCGTCGAGGAATTGACCACGGCTGGCTTCCTCGGCGCGCTGATCCCCGAGGAATATGGCGGCAGCGGCCTCAGTCTGCGCGCCGCGGCGGTGATCCTGCAGGAGATCAACGCCTCCGGCTGCAACGCGAGCCAGGGCCACGCCCAGATGTACATCATGGGCACGCTGCTGCGGCACGGCAGCGAGGAGCAGAAGCGCAAATACCTGCCCGAAATCGCCGCCGGGCGCATCCGGTTGCAGGCGTTCGGCGTGACCGAGCCCACCACCGGCTCGGACACCACCCAGCTCAAGACCCGCGCGGTGCGCGAGGGCGACGAGTACGTCATCAACGGCCAGAAGGTCTGGACCAGCCGGGCGATGTATTCGGACATGATGCTGCTGCTGGCGCGCACCCAGTCGGCGGACCAAGTGAAGAAGCGGTCCGACGGGCTGTCGGTGTTCCTGATCGACCTGAAGGCCAATATCGGCAAGGGCGTCGACATCCGCCCGATCAAGGCGATGATCAACCACAACACCACCGAGGTGTTCTTCGACAATCTGCGCGTGCCGGCCAGCACACTGATCGGCGAGGAAGGCAAGGGTTTCCGCTACATCCTGGACGGGATGAACGCCGAACGCATCCTGGTGGCGTCCGAGGCGATCGGCGACGGCAAGTTCTTCATCAAGAAGGCGACCGACTACGCCAACAGCCGCGTGGTGTTCGGCCGGCCGATCGGCCAGAACCAGGCGGTGCAGTTCCCGATCGCGCGGGCCTGGGCGGAGCTGGAAGGCGCCGACATGGTCTGCCGCCGCGCCGCAGCCCTGTTCGACGACGGCAAGGAGTGCGGGGCGGATGCCAACATCGCCAAGCTGCTGGCCTCGGAAGCCGCCTGGAAGGCGGGCGAGGCGGCGATGCAGACGCATGGCGGCTTCAGCTACGCGCGCGAATACGACATCGAACGCAAATGGCGCGATTGCCGCCTGTTCCAGATCGCGCCGATCTCGACCAACCTGATCCTGGCCTATGTCGGCCAGCACGTGCTGGGGATGCCGCGCTCCTACTGAGGCGCGGGTAAGATCGTTCGAGTGAAACAGGATCTGCAACCATGAGCGTAAAAGACAGCAACGGCGCGGCGCTGGCCGACGGGGATTCGGTTCAGGTCATCAAGGACCTGAAGGTGAAAGGCACCTCGTCCACCCTGAAGCGGGGCACCATCATCAAGAACATCCGCCTGACCGACGACGACGAGGCGATCGAGTGCAACGCGGAGAAGATCAAGGGCCTGGTGCTGAAGACCTGCTTCCTCAAGAAGGTCTAGCAGGTAGCCGGGGCTGCCCCCGGCTTTCCTGCTTTTTCTACGCGACGGTCAGACGCAGAGCGCCATCAGTTCCCTGACGTTCGGTGCGTTGTCCAACTCCGCCACCGCGCCGATCAGCCGGCTGACGCGGTTCGCGCCGATCACCGGGTCGGCCAGCGCCAGGCATTTTTCCTCCAGCCGCCGGCCCTGCTCGGCGACATCGGCGGCCGGGACGCCGGAATCGTGGCGCGCGGTGACCACGCGCCCGTCGGTCAGATGGATGTCCATCTCCGCCAGCGTGTGCGGCCAGCCGGCCTGGAAGTCGATCTGCATCTTGTCGCGCAGATCGATCAGGCCCGGATCGGCGGTGTTTTCGTCGGTGTAGCTGTCCAGCCGGCCGGTATCGATGCCGCTCAGCGCCATCGCCGTGGTCAGGCGGAGGCTGAATTTCGCTTCCAGCCCGGTCGTCGGCTTGGGGATGTTGCAGACACGGTCGCTGGCGCCGTCGATGCGGAGAACGATCTTCTTCACGCTGTCCGGCGTTACGCCGTGCTGATCGCGCAGCTTGCGCGCGGTCTCGATCGGCGCGTGCGTCAGATAACAGGCGGCATGGTACTTGAACAGGTTGGCGCGCAGATAGAGATCGCCCGGCGGGGTCTCCAGCGCGCGCTCCGGGTTGAAGTCCGGGCTGTGGGTGCGGGCGAAGCCCTGGCTGCACTCCAGCACGTCGTCCCGGCTGGTGAAGCCGCGCGCCGCCAGCTTCGCGGCCAGCAGGCCGTGATACGCCGCCTTGCCGGCGTGGAGCGGCTTGCACATCGTGCCGAACATGGATTTGAGCCCCGCCGCCTGGGTGCCGGCGATGCCGAGCGCGGTCGCGGTCTGGTCGGCGTTTAGGCCCAGCAGATGCGCGCAGGCGGCGGCGGCGCCGAAGCTGCCGATTGTCGCGGTGGCATGGAAGCCGAGCGCGTTATAATGGCCGGGCGAGATCGTGGTGCCGACGCGGCATTGCAGTTCGTAGCCGGCGACGAAGGCGGCGATCACGTCCTTGCCGCTCGATCCCCGCTCCTCGGCCAGCGCCAGCAGCGCCGGCAGGATGGCGACCGAGGGATGGCCGGGCATCGCCAGGTTCACGTCGTCGAAATCCAGCGCGTGCGCGGCCGAGCCGTTGACCAGCGCGGCCGACAGTGCCGGCAGTCGGGCGGAATGGCCGACGATGGTGGCGGTTTCCTTGCCGCCCTGTTCCTCCATCTCGGCCAGCATCATCGCGGTCAGCGGCTCGGCAGCACCGGGCAGGGTGCAGGCGAGGTAGTCGAGGATGCACTGGCGCGCGACGGCCCGGCCCTCGTCGGTCAGCGTCTCGTAGCGCACGGCGAGCGCCTGTTCGGCCAGGGCGCGGGTGAGACCGGCGCCGGCCGGCCCGATCTTGCTGATTTGGTTCATGGCGGTTCTCTCCGGTTCGGGCTTAGCGCCCCTTGAAGTTGGGCTTGCGCTTTTCGTTGTAGGCCAGCACGCCTTCGCGCCGGTCCTCGGTGGGCACCATGCGGTTATAGACCTCGATCTCGAACATCATGGCGCTGTGCAGGTCCATGTTCATGCCGAAATTCACCGACTGCTTGATCTGGCGCGTGGAGATCGGCGCGTTGCCGGCGATGGTCGCCGCTGTTTCCAGCGCCTCCGCCATCAGGTTCTCCGCCTTGCACAGCCGGTTGACCATGCCCCACTCGAACGCCTGCGCGGCGGTGAAGGGCTTCCCGGTCAGCAGGATTTCCTTGGCGCGGCGGCTGCCCACCGCGCGCGGCAGGTTCTGGGTGCCGCCGGCGCCGGGCATGATGCCGAGGGTAACCTCGGTCAGCGCGAAACGGGCATGCTCGGCGGCGTAGATGAAGTCGCAGCACAGCGAGAGTTCCATGCCCCCGGCGAAGGCGGCGCCGTTCACCGCGGCGATCACCGGCACCGGGCAGCCCACTAGCGCGCGGATGCCGCGCTCGAACAGCAGATGCTGGGTCTGCCATTGCTCGTCGGTCATGCCGTTGCGCTGCTTCAGGTCGCCGCCGGCGCAGAAGATGCGCTCCCCCGCGCCGGTCAGCACGATGCAGCGATAGCGCGCGGGATCGGCGTTGATGCTCTCGAACACGTCCAGCAGGTCGTGACCCATCTGCGTGTTCATCGCATTGCCCGAGGCCGGACGGTTGAGGGTGACCAGCAGGGTATGGTCCTGCGGCTCGCTGGTGAGCAGGGTCTCGTAGGTTTGTTTCACTTGGTCGTTTCCGCGTCTGCATGAGGCACGGCGTCGCCGTGCGCGAGGGTAGCGGACGCTATCAAGCGGGGTGGGGGTGGTCAAACGGACGGGGGCGCCCAACGCGTCAGAGGAGATGATTGATGCACAGCGGGCGGTGCGGGCCTACGATGGGAAAACAGGGGAACGGAGTTCCACGATGTCGCGCATCATCAAAATGTCGCTGCCTACCACCAAGAAGACCGAGGCGCCGAAGACAGCCGCCCTGACGAAGGCGCAGGCCGAGCATGTGAAGTGGCTCAAGGCGCATGGAATCAAGATCACCCGCAATACGCTGCGATCCTGATTTTTTCCGTGGGCGGCTATTGGTGTTGGGACACCAACAATCCGTCCCGCTCACCCCACTCGCAGCGCCTCCATGATCCTGCCGATAAACCCATCCATCACCGCCGGGTCGATCCAGCGCGTCACCACCACCAGATCGTGCGCTGGGTCGATCCAGGTGTAGTTGCCGCCGGCGCCGACCGCGAAGAAGCTCTGTTCCGACGCGTTCGGCATCCACTTGCGGCCGGTGTTCACCCGCCACAGGAAGCCATAGCTGGCGTTGATCGGGCAGGGGATCAGCGATTCAGCGAACCACGCCTCCGGCAGCACGCGCCGCTCGCCCCAGGCGCCGCGATGCAGGGCCAGCAGGCCGATGCGCGCCTGATCGCCGGCGTGGATGAACACCCCGCCGCCCCAATGGGTGCCGCCGGGCACCGACTGCATCGTCTTGCCGTCGATCTCCACGAACGAGGTGCGGTAACCGTGCCATTCCCAGGTCGACGAGGCGCCGATCGGGGCCATGATCCGCTCGGCGAACACCTCCGGCAGTGGCCGGCGGAACACGCGCAGCAGCGACAGGCCGAGCCGGTTCACCCGGATATCGTTGTATTCCCAATAGGTTCCCGGCGCGCGCAGCGGCCGCGCTTGGCCCTTCATGCCGCGCCCCTCGACGGCGAGGTTGCGGCCGCGGTCGATCACGTCGGATTTGCCGAACAGCGTGCCTTCCCACTCCGAGGTCTGCTGCAACAGATGCCGCCAGGTGATGGCGCCGTTGTGCGGCCCCTCGAACCCGCCGTCATGCACGCGCGCGCCGACCGGCTCGTCGAGGTCGGGGATCAGCCCGTCGGCGTGGGCGAGGCCGGTGAGCAGGCCCAGATAGCTTTTCGCCACGCTGAAGGTGGGATCGACCTGGCGCGTGTCGCCCCAGCTGGCGACGATGCGCCCATAGCGCAGAACCAGCCCGTTGGGCGCGCCGCGCGGGCGGATCGGGCCGATCACCTCGTTGTCGGGCGGGGCCTCGAAATGGCCGGACTCGAGATGCGCGCCGAGGTCGCGGGGAAACGGCGTCTCGTGCGCGACGGCGAAATCGACGGCGGCGGCCAGCGCCGATGGGTCGAACCCGGCATCGCGGGCCGCGAGCCGCTGCCAGCCCTCGCCGTCTTTGGGCGGCAGATATGCGGCTGGTGTCATCCTGGTGTCTCCTGTGTCGGCGCGACAGGGCTATGGCCCGGGCGGCATGCCGCGCATACTGCACCGTGTATGGCTGGTCCAGAGAGCCCGGGTGACGATGAGACGACCTGAGGAGACGTAGGTGGCTAGGTTGGATCTGGAGTTGAAGCGCGCGGCGCTGTTGGGCAGCCCATTGTTCCAGGCGATGACGCCGGCGGAACTGGACGCGACGCTGGAATTGGCCACTGACCGGCATTGCCCGCGCGGCAGCACGATCTTTCAGAAGGGCGACGACGGCTCGTCGCTGATGGCGGTGGTGAGCGGACGGGTGCGGGTCAGCTCCATTTCGGCCGAGGGCAAGGAGGTGACGCTGAACGTGATCAGCCCCGGCGAGATCTTCGGCGAGATCGCGCTGCTGGACGGCAAGCCCCGCAGCGCCGATGCCACCGCGACCGAGGACACGCAGCTGCTGGTGGTCGAGCGGCGGCATTTCCTGCCCTTCCTGCGGCGGAACGACGATCTCTATCTTCGCCTGCTCGCGGTGCTGTGCGAACGGCTGCGGCGAACCAGTCTGGCGCTGGAGGAACTGGCGCTTTTCGATCTGCCGGCGCGTCTCGCCCGGCTGCTGCTGAAGATGGCCGAGGATTACGGCCGTCCGGCGCCCGCCGGCGTGCGCATCGACATGAAATTGTCCCAGCGCGACCTGAGCACGCTGGTCGCCGCCACGCGCGAGAGCGTGAACAAGCAACTGCGGCTGTGGCGGCAGGACGGGGTGGTGGATCTGGACAGCGGCTACATCGTCGTTCGCCGCGTCGACGATCTGCGCGCCCTGGTGGAGTAAAGATGCGGCTGGTCGCGGCCTGTGTGCTGGTTCTCGCGCTGCTGTGCCGGCCGGCGGCGCCGGCGAGCCTGACGCAGAGCCGGTTCTTCACCACCAGCGACGGGGTGCGGCTGCACTACCTGGAAGCCGGCCCGCCGCAGGCGCACACCATCGTCTTTGTGCCGGGCTGGACCATGCCGGCCTGGATCTGGGAACGGCAGATTGAGGCGTTCGCCCCGACCTTCCACGTCATTGCCTTCGACCCGCGCGGCCAGGGCGACTCCGAGGTCGCGCGAACCGGCTACGAGCCGGGTCGGCGGGGCAGGGACATCGCCGAACTGATCGAGTATCTGGGGCCGCAGCCGGTCCTGGCGGTGGCCTGGTCGCTGGGCGTGCTGGATACGCTGGCTTATGTGCATGTGTTCGGCGACGCGCGTCTGGCCGGGCTGGTGCTGGTCGACAACTCCATCGGCGAGAACCCCCCGCCACTGCCGCCACCGGAGGGGCCGGCAAGGCCGAAACCCACGCATGCGGACTATATGCGCGGCTTCGTGCGGAAGATGTTCCGCTCGCACCAGAGCGAGGCGTGGCTCGATCGGCTGACCCGGGCCTGCCTGCGTACGCCGGAACCGGCGGCGAATGCGTTGCTGGCCTATCCGGTGCCCCGCACCTACTGGCGCGAGGCGGTCTATGCGACCGACAGGCCGGTGCTGTACGTGGTCCGGCCGCGATGGGCGGCGCAGGCGGAGAATCTGGTGCAGAAGCACAAACAGGCCGAAAGCGTGCTGTTCACCGATGCCGGGCACGCGCTGTTCGTCGATCAGCCGGCGCGGTTCGATGACGTGCTGCGCGACTTCATGCGTCGGAAGGTCTGGAAGTGAAGCTTTTTCGGGGCGCGCTGCTGCCCCTGTTCCTGATCTCCGCCGGCGCCGTCGGCTACGAGATCGCGCTGACCCGGTATTTCGCCGTCGCGAAATGGTCGGAGTATGGCTACTGGGTGATCTCCATCGTCATGGTGGGTTTCGCGCTCAGTGGCGTGGTGCTCGCGCTGTTCCGCGACGCCTTCGTCCGCCGCGGTGCGCTGTTGCAGGCCGCACTGCCCGCCGCGCTGGTGCTGACGGCCGCGTTGGGGTTCCATCTCACCGCAATAAACCCGTTCAACCCGCTGCAATTGCAGAATCAGGCGACATGGCTGCCGCAGATCGGCAACATCGCGCTGTACTATGCCGGCTTGCTGCCGTTTTTCTTCCTGGCCGGGCTGTATGTCTCGCTCAGCTTCGTGCTGAACGACCGGGAGATCGGTCTGGTCTATGGCTATGACCTGACCGGCGCGGGGTTCGGCGCGGCGCTGGTTCTGGGGCTGATGTATCTGCTGCACCCGTTCGCGCTGGTGCCCGCGCTGCTGGTGCTGCTGGCCGCGAGCGCGCTGTTCGGCACCGCGCGGCGACGCTGGGCGGGCCCGGCCGCCGGGCTGGCGCTGCTGGCCGGGGAGGCGCTGCTGCTGCTGGGCGCGCCGGCTGAATTCAACGATTTCAAAGCAATCTACGCACCGCTTCATACGCCGGATGCGAAAGTTCTGGCGGAAATCCGTTCGCCGCGCGGCGACTATCTGTTGCTCGACGATTTCACCGAGCGGGTCGATACCGATGTCTCCAACGATGCCGGGATGCTTGGCCTGCCCGGCCCGCCGCAGACGTTCGGCTTGTACCGCGACGGCAACCGCATCGCCGCGTTGCCGAAGCCGGGCGGGCTGGATACCGGCTATGCCGGTGCCGATCTCGCGGCGGCGCCCTATGTGCTGCTGCCGCATGGCGCGCTCGTCCTGCTCGCCGGCGGTTCCGGCGGGTTCCGCATCGCCGAGGCGCTGGCATTGGGTGCGGCGCAGGTGGATGCGCTGGAACCCGAGCCGGTGCTGCGGCGCGCGCTGCTGCACGGGCTCGGGCCGTCGGCGGCGCTCGCCGCCGATCCGCGCGTACGCATCCTGGCGGAAGGGCCGGTTGCCGCGATGCGCGCCGCGGCACCTGGGTCGTACGATCTGATCGACCTCTCCGCCGACTTTCTCGATGCGGCGGAGGCGAACGCCACCGGCTTCGCGGCCGAGGCCGTCGCTGGCTACCTGCGGGCACTGGCGCGGGGCGGGATCGTCTCCATCCCGGTCTCGATCCGCGATTTCCCGGTCTATGCCGTGCGTGTGCTGGCGACCGCGCGAGCGGGCATGTTGCAAGCCGGCGTCGCCGACCCGTCGCGCCATGCAATCGTGTATCGCTCGGCCTGGGGCGTTCGCATCCTGCTCGCCGCCGCGCCGTGGGACGCGGAGCGGGTCGCCGCGTTGCGCAAGTTCTGCGATGCACGATCCTTCGATGTTTCCTACTATCCCGGCATCGACGTCGCGGCGGCGCGGGCCGGCCTATACAACGATTTGCCGTCGGTCTCGTTCGTCTCGGGCGAGATGCAGACCGGCGGGCCGGACGATGCCATCGCCGACGAGGCGGAGGCCGTGCTGGCCGGCCGCGCCACGCCCTCGGCCGATGCCTTCAACCTGACGCCGATCAGCTTCGACCGGCCGTTCTTCTATGCCGTGCTGCGGCTGTCGCAACTCGACACGATCCTCAAGCGGCTGGAAATCCTGCCGCAGGCGGAGATCGGCGCCCTGGTCAACCTCGCCGTGCTGGCGCAGGCGATGGTGNNGCCGGCATCCTGCGCCCGGTGGTGTATTTCCCGGCACTCGGGCTCGGGTTCCTGTTCCTGGAAATCTTTCTGATCGAGAAGGTTTCCTTCTACCTGAACGACCGCACCAGCGGCTTTGCCCTGGTGCTGACCGGGATGCTGGTGTGTTCCGGCCTCGGCAGCATGCTG
>PKWQ01000324.1 GCA_003133265.1 Acetobacteraceae bacterium | reverse complement strand
GAGGACAGAGCGTCGGTTGTCAGTTAAACAACGCTAAGGTCGAACATTCCAGGAACGCGGGGTCGGCGATCAGGCCGCCACCCTTTCACGTCCGAGATTGAGTGGTCGACGCTGTCCGGCGGTTGCCGCAGCGCGGTCCCAGAGGAAATCGCCGGAGAAGCCGATGTGTTCCCACATCAGAGGCGACGTATGGGCAAGCAGTTCGTCGGGCACCCCCCTTCCGCGATCCCGCATGTGATCGATAGCATCCGCGAAATAGGTCGAGTTCCAGTAGACGATGGCGGCAATTACCAGATTGAGACCCGATGCGCGGAATTGTTGCGCGTCCTGCCCTCGGTCGGCGATGCGACCCTGCCTGAAGGTGCAGATCACCTGAGCCAGTGCGTGGCGCTGCTCGCTTTTGTTCAGGCCCGCCTGGCACATCTGTCGGAGCAGAGGCGATTCCAGCCAATCCAGCATGAACAGCGTGCGTTCAATCCGCCCCAGCTCTTGCAGCGCCAGATCGAGCTGATTTTGGCGCTGGTAGGCCGCCAGCCGTCTCAGCATTGCCGATGGCAGTACCGTGCCGGCCTTCAATGAGGCGACAAGACGTAAAATCTCGCCCCAGTACTCGCGGATGACGTCCGTCCTGATCCGCCGCCCAAGGATCGGCTGCAAATCTTTGTAGATTGCGATTGGTTCGATGCAGGCCAGCTTGCGATCGGGGAAGTCTCGTAACCGCGGACAGAATCGGAACCCCAGCATCGCGCACAGGATGAATACGTGGTCGGAAGCGCCGCCGGTGTCGGTGTAGTGCGTCCCGATTCGCAGCCCGGTTCCGTGATGCATGAGGCCGTCCAGCACGTAAGGGGCTTCGTGACTGGTCGCCGACATAACCCGGATGTTGTAGGGCCCGTGCTGATCGGAGACATGGGTGTAGAAGCCCAGACCCGGATCGTTTCCGTATCTGGCATTCACGTCGCCCGCGGTGTTACCCCGTTTGCCAGACCGGAAGAATTGCCGGTCCGACGATGAGGTCGTGCCATCTCCCCAGGTGCCTGCGACAGGCAACGCATGATGGGCGTCGATGATCTTACCCAGCGCGGCCTTATAGGTCTCGGGGCGGATATAGGCGTCGGCTGTCCAGACGAGCTTGTCGCGTGTGACCCCATGACTGGCGGCCGCCATGCGGCCGAGGCCAAGGTTGGTGGCATCCGCGAGGATCGCGGCGAGCAGCGCGTTGTCGTCTTCGGATTGCTCGCCCGTGCGAAGATTGGTGAACGCGGACGCGAAGCCCGTGGCCCTGTTTACTTCATGCAGCAATTCGGTGATGCGGACACGGGGCATCATCGCCTCGATCCCGTCCGCGAACGCGTGGGCCTCCGGTGTGGCGGTGGCCTTCACTGGGGTCACACTCAGGCGGTCGTCGATGAATTCGACTCCTTCGAGGTCGCCCTGTTGCAACCGGCGCGAGAATTGCTTCAGCCGCCGGTCCAGTTCCTGACCTTTCGCGGCGAGCCATTCGTCCGCCGTGGTGGGCAGTTCGAGTTCCGCGGCGACAGCCGGGACCGCCGCTGTTGGCAACAAGTAACTGTCGAAGCGGCGATAGTCGGACGAACGCTCGACCCAGATATCGCCCGATCGCAATTTGTCTCGCAGCGTGGCCAGAACAGCCATTTCATAGAGACGCCTGTTCGGTTGCTTGGCCTCCACCACCAACCGGCGCCACTCCTTGCGGAATGGCATGGGCGCGTCCGGCGGGACTTCGCGTTTGCCCGACTGGTTCAGTTCGACCAACAGTCTGAGAGCGGCCAGCATTGGATCTCCCGCTCGCGCCGACCGAAACTCCAACGCCTCGATCAAAGCAGGCGCGAATTTATGCAGCGTTCTCCAGCGATCGGCGGCACGCAGCAAAGGATCTTCGTCCGCGAGGTTGGCCAACTCTTTGACTTCGTCGCGTATACGCAGCAATTTTGGCCAGCCAACGGCCTCGTCCACGGCCTCGAATGCGTCGCTCCTGGCTTCTTGCGCAGCGGCCAGAGCGTCAATGGTGCCATGGAACAGGCGCATGAGTCGGCCGACGTTCCCGGCGCTTGCCACATAGCGCTGACGCGTGGCGTTGCGCGCCTTGGCGAAGAAGCCGCCTATCAGCTTGTCGGCCATGTCCAGCACCGCGTCCGTCAATCGCGCTTCCAGATCGAGGATGGTCACCGCGACAATTGCGTGCCGCCGGTGCGCGGCATAGCGCCCGAGCTGATGAGCATCGGACGCGTACCCTTCCCGAACGAATTGCCGCAGGCGCTCCTCGTGAACGCGACTGGCAATCTCGGGACGAAGGCCGATGCCGCGGACCAGATGCAGACGATCCAGCAATTCGCGAATGTGATCCGCTTTCGGTGCGATCGGCACAGCCTTCAGCCAGCCAAACGACGTCATGTTCACGGAAGGATCGATGACGAGAAGGCCGTCGAGTCTGGCCACCTGCTCATCGGAAAGGCCCGTCAGCAACGCATGTGTCGCGCGTGTGCGGGCGCGGGCCCGACCAGCGATCGCGGTGCGTTCGATCACACCGGCAGCCGGGAGGATGATGCGCGCGGTGCGCAATGCGGCGACGACCGCGGCGGCGATCGGCTGTCCGCGGTCAGTACTCCAGGCAGCTTGCGCCGCGGCCTCGATCATTATCGATAGGTCGGCGCTAACCGGCGGCCGGAGTCCCAGGGTGGTGGCGAGCAGCCTGGCGTGGTCTGTCATTGTCTGCGGGCGGTTTGCGTAATCGACGAACGGCGCCGCCGGGATTTCCAGCTGGACCGCAAGCCATTCAACGAGTTGTTCGACGGGCTGCTCCAACTGCGCAAGGGCGATGCCGGGGTAACGGAGCAAGGCGAGCTGTACGGCAAAGCCGATTCGATTGGCATCCCGACGCCGGTTCGCCACGAGGTTCTGGTCGGCCCGGGATAAGGTGAAACGTCGCGCCATGCCGTCGGGATCGGAAGGGATGCCAAGGAGCGCCATGCGCTCGTCGTTGGTCAGCAGTTGCCGGTGCGCCATCATTGTCCTCCATCGGATGGAGGCGACCCTACCCGGGGCTGTCCGTCAAACGAACGTTGGGCGGTCACGTCCGGATTGTCCGGAAACCCTGGACCGCCAATGGGAAGTCGGACAACATGGTTACCGGACGGGAAAACGGACAGATCACCGTGGCGAATGTCGGCTACGCGCGCGTTAGCACGATCGACCAGAACCCGGCGCTCCAACTCGACGCACTCGCGGCAGCCGGATGCGCGAAGGTGTTTGAAGATCGAGCCTCCGGGGCGCGGGCCGATCGTGCGGGACTGCGATCTGCGCTCGACTACGTGCGGGACGGCGACGTGCTGATTGTCTGGAAGCTGGATCGCCTCGGCCGCTCGCTGCCGCATTTGATCGAGACAGTGACGACGCTGGAGAAACGCGGCGTCGGGTTCCGCTCCATCACCGAGGCGATCGACACCACCACGCCTGGGGGGCGGCTTGTGTTTCACCTGTTCGGCGCACTGGGGCAGTTCGAACGCGACCTGATACAGGAACGGACACGTGCCGGCCTCGCAGCAGCCGCGGCGCGGGGCCGCAAAGGTGGGCGCAAGCCCGTCGTCACCGGCGAGAAGCTCGAACGCGCGCGAGTCATCATCGCCAAGGGTTTGACCGTGCGCGAGGCTGCAACCCGCCTCAAAGTAGGGAAAACGGCGCTCTATGAAGCGCTACGTGGCTGAGGAAGCAGGCGCCAGTGGCAACGCGGCCGGAATGTTCGCCATACGTTCGATCTTAGCGTTGTTTAAATGACAACCGACGCTCTGTCCTCTTGACACCGCTCGGGCTTTGTATGGAGCCAGAACAGAAGCTGGTGGTCTCCTCCCACCATCCACGGCGCGACGGGTGCCGGCCAGCGCCGCGCCGCAGTTCTGATGTTGGCAGGGGCCGCTCGCCGTCATTCGTCTCCGTATTGGTTCGGCAGATGGCGTTCGATTTCCATGCCATCGTGCAGGACACGACCAACGCCGATCAGGTCCGGCCGGGTCACCCGATAAAGCAGAAGATGCCGGGGCTGGCGCACCGAGCCGTCGGCTGTCCGAACCCGGTCCCGACTATGGCGCAGGTGGTAACTGCGCACGGCGAGCCCGAGCTCAGGTCGCGCCGCGCTGCCGGGGCGCTCAGGATCAAATGCGATGTCTCGCAGACCGACTACCAGCAGCGCCTCGTAACGCCGCCGCGCGATCTCGCCGAACCGGTTCTGGGTGTAGGCGAGGAGCCGGAAGATGTCCTCTTCGGCGGTTGCCGAAAGCCGGTAGACCAGCACGGCTATTGGCCGGCAGCACGAACCCGGTCACTGGCGCGCCTGCCGAGGCCAGCGACGA
Organism: Acetobacteraceae bacterium; assembly: GCA_003133265.1. Lineage (GTDB taxonomy): Bacteria > Pseudomonadota > Alphaproteobacteria > Acetobacterales > Acetobacteraceae > PALSA-911. The sequence goes on along the minus strand of PKWQ01000324.1, from coordinate 1,802 downwards.
AACCCTCCAGTTCGTCATCCTGTAGATCGCGGTAGCGGTCCTGGTCGAGATCGGCGAAGCCGAGTTGAGCCGCCGCTCGCAGCGCCTCCAGCTTGGCCGCCTCGCGCGTCTCGCGTTCCTCGATCAGGCGCAGGCCCTCGCGGAGCACCTCGCTGGCATTCTGGTAGCGGCCGGAGCTAACGAGGGCCTCGATGACGCTCTCATGGTGGGCGGTCAGGACCACGTTGCGGGTCGGCATGGTCTTTTCCTCGGCTCTGTGTTCGATGACGGCAGTTTAGCCAGGATTGGCAGATTATGCCAATGCTTCCGGTGAAGGGGAGGGGGTCGCTTTCCTCGTTCATGCGACTCAGCCAATCCCAGCGCTCCTCCCGAGCCCCAGTCGTTCCGCCCGCTGCAGCAGGTTCCGGACGGAGGAGGGGTGCCATCGCGTTCCGCCGCGTGGCGTGCGTTCGCGCATGGACTCGAGCTGGGCGGCAATCCGCTGCAGCGTGCGGTCGGGCGCGGCAGCGGCAATGCCGGCGATCAGCCGGACGAGCCGGTCATCGCCTTGCTGCGGCCGCGCGCGGTCCAACAGGCTTGCCTCGAGGATGCCTTCCAAAACCAGCCGCCGGACAGTGCGGCGCAGGCGCTCGACCGTCCAGGTGGCGTCGTTGCCGCGGTTCAGGACCCGCACGACGTCGCCCCAGGGCTGGTCCGGTCGCATGCGCCGCACTGTCGGCAACCAGGAATCCAGCTGGGCCAGGACGCCGTCCAGGTGCGCGGCGGCGCGGCTGGCACGGACCTTGCGGATCGCGTCCGGGTCGCCGCTGCGTAGCCCGGGATTGCCGCCGACGCGACCGCGGGTACGCGCGGCGCTCAGGCCGGCCTTGGTGCGCTCGGCGATCAACGCTCGCTCGAGCTGGGCGACGGCGCCCAGCACCTGCAGGGAGAACATCCCCTGGGGTGTGGTGGTATCGATTGGGTCGCGCAGGCTGCGGAAATGCGCGCCGCTGGCCTCGAGCTGCTCGATGACGGCCAGCAGATGGCTGACCGAGCGGGCAAGGCGATCGAGCCGGACCACGACCAGGGTCTCGCCGGGGCGGATCTCGCGCAGCAGTCGGGCCAGCACCGGCCGGCTGCGATCGGCACCGGACGCGTGCTCCTCGAGCACCGCATTGCAGCCGGCGGCGCGGAGCTCATCGAGCTGCGGATCGGTGCCCTGCTCTTCGGTGGACACCCGCGCATAGCCGATCAGACGGCCTGGAGCGGCGGTTTTCCGGGGTTTCACGGTCATTTCGCGGGGCGGTCCTCTGTGGCGAGCCGAATTTACAGATCAATAAGATGTTTGCAAACGATCGTTTGCACAGGTGGCCGACAGTATGACCTCCAGCTTGGCAACTGGCTGGCCGCGCCGGGCGGGCAGGGCGCCATCGTGGGCGTAGCGACGCTGATCGCGGTCCTGGGCCCCTAACCACGATCTCAGGCCGAATTTGTCGCGATTCGAGGCGCAAATCCCCGCCTGGCGCGGCCTCAGGGGCCGATTCTCGCGATATCGGACCCGCAATACGGGCATTTCGGACGCGAATTCAGGCCAGGAGCTTGTGCCCCACGGGAAATTATCAGGCATACAGCCCGGAAAGGGCAGGGGAGAAAACCGATTAATAGGCATGTTGAACCTTATCGCCAGATTGACGTAATATAACGCGCAAGCCCTTGATTCTTCCTCGGGCGCTGGAATGCCCCCGCCGCCCCGGAGATCGCCTTGCTGGACCTGCCAATCCAACCCCGCAGCACTCCCGCCGCCCAGTCCGCGCTTGCCGGCG
>PKWQ01000040.1 GCA_003133265.1 Acetobacteraceae bacterium | reverse complement strand
CCCGCCAGCAGCACCGTGGCGGTGGTTTCCGGCGCCGGCAGCACCTTCAGGGTGATCTCGGTAATCACCCCGAGCGTCCCGTGGCTGCCGGTCAGCAGCTTGCAAAGATCGAGCCCGGTGACGTTCTTCAGCACCCGTCCACCGGAATGGATGATCTCGCCGGTGCCGTTCACCGCGCGGATGCCTATGACGTGATCGCGCATCGCGCCCCAGGCCACCCGGCGCGGGCCGGACAGGTTGGTAGCGACGATGCCCCCCAACGTCTGCGGCGCCTGCACGCCCAGCAAGGCGGTCAGGTCCGGCGGCTCGGCGATCAGATGCTGGCCCTTCTCGGCCAGTGCCGCCTCGATATCGCTCAGCAACGTGCCGGCGCGGGCAGAGATGATCAGCTCCTGCGGCGAATAGAGCGTGATGCCCGAATGGTTGGCCGTCGACAGCACCCGCGCCGCCTGCACCGGGCGCAACATCCCCAGCTTGGTGGCGTTGCCGCGCACCAGCAGCGGCTCCCCGGCCGCAGCCGCGTCGGCGATGGCGGCGGCGAACCCCGCCTCCTCGGCAGGCGCGAGCATCGGGCTCATTCGGCGGCGACGCCGTCGAGCAGCGGGAACACCTTGTTCGGGTTCAGCAGCCAGCCCGGATCGAACGCCGACTTGATGCGTCGCTGCTGGGCCAACTCGACCTCGCTGAACTGCACGCCCATCAGGTCGCGCTTCTCCACCCCGACGCCGTGCTCCCCGGTCAGGCATCCGCCGACCTCGACGCACAGCCGCAGAATATCGGCGCCGAACCGCTCCGCCTTATGGAAGCTGGCGGGATCGTTGGCGTCGAACATGATCAGCGGATGCAGATTGCCGTCGCCGGCATGGAAGATGTTGGCGACCTTCAGCCCGTAGGCCTCGCCCATCGCGCCGATACGGCCCAGCACCTCGGCCAGCCGGGAGGTCGGGATGGTGCCGTCCATGCACAGATAATCCGGGCTGATCCGCCCGATCGCGCCGAACGCGCCCTTGCGGCCCTTCCAGATCGCCGCCGATTCCTCGGCCGATTGGGAGACCTTCAGGCTGATCGGGTCGAACCGCCCGCAAATCTCCCGGATGCGGTCCAGCAGCGCGTCCTGCTCGGCCTCGCTGCCTTCCACCTCGATGATCAGCATCGCCTCGGCGTCCAGCGGGTAGCCGGCATGGGCGAAGGCCTCGCAGGCATGGATCGCCGGGCGGTCCATGAACTCCAGCGCCACCGGAATGATGCCCGAGGAGATGATCGCATCGACGCAGGCCCCGGCGATCTCGTTGGATTTGAACGCCGCCAGCATCGCCCGCGCGCCCTCCGGCCCGCGTAGGATGCGCACCGTCACCTCGGTGACCACCGCGAGCTGGCCCTCGCTGCCGGTCAGCAGGCCGAGCCAGTCATAGCCGGCCGCATCCAGATGCGCGCCGCCGATGTCGACGATCTCGCCCTCGACGGTGACGATCTTCAGCCCGAGCAGATTGTTGGCGGTGACGCCGTATTTCAGGCAGTGCGCGCCGCCCGAGTTCATGTTGACGTTGCCGCCGATCATGCAGGCAAGCTGGCTGGACGGGTCGGGGGCGTAGAAGAAGCCCGCACCCTGCACCGCCTGGGTGATGCCGATATTGGTCACGCCGGCCTGCACCACCGCACAGCGGTCGGCGTAGTCGATGTCCAGGATGCGGTGCATCCGCATCAGGCCGAGCACCACCGAGTCCGCCATCGGCAGCGTCCCGCCGGACAGGCTGGTGCCGGCGCCGCGCGGCACCATGCGCACGCCGTTCTGGTGGCAAAACCGCATGACCGCGGCGACCTGCTCGGTGGTTTCCGGCAACGCCACCGCCAGCGGCGGCTGGCGATAGGCCGACAGCCCGTCGGTCTCGTAGGGTTTCAGAAGATTCGGCTCGGAGATCAGGCCGGTTTCCGGCAGCAGCGCGGCCAACCCGGCGACGATCGCATCGCGCCGCGCCATCACGTCCGGCTTCGGGTCTGGTTGCCTGATCATCGCACTGCCTTCCTCGCTGCCACCGCATGCGCCGCGCGACGCCGCGGGGGGTGTCCCGCCGTTCCCCGAACATGGGGCGGAGCGGGAAGCCAAGCAAGAACGCCAACGCCCCGGAGGGACATCCGGGGCGCGTTCGGAAGCGATCTACCGGCCAACCGGGCCGGCGGGGCGGCTCAGCCGGGGCTGCTCAGCCCTGGCGTGCCTTCATCCGCGGGTTCTTCTTGTTGATGACGTAGACGCGGCCATGACGGCGCACCACGCGACAATTCTTGTCGCGGACCTTGGCCGATTTCAGGCTGTTGCGGACTTTCATGACACTCGCCTTAGCTACGGACTGTTCGTCGAAAATGAGGGCCGGTGGATAGGGGGCGGATCGGCCCCTGTCAAGCCGGCATGGCCGGGAATGTGGGGTATCCGCATCGGTTTGCCCCCGCTTCGGGTGCGGCCGAACAACAATTTATACCATCCGACCGCCGATTTCGGCGATAATGCCGATGCACTCATGTGGCAGGTCCCAAAGACCAGCCAACGGGACGCGCTGCCGCTGGTGGCCTGATCGCGGGTCCGACTCGCGAACGTCCTGAAACAAAAAACGGCCGGGGACAACTCCGGCCGAACAGGGGGTGTATGCGATGCGCAAACCAAGCCGGATCACGCGCCGGAGGGCCTTGCAGCTCTCGGCAGCGGCAACCGCGTTGCCGCTGGTCCATATCCGCACCGCCGGTGCCGCCGGCAAGCTCGCCGTCGGCTTCTGGGACCACTGGGTACCAAGCGGCAACGACATCATGCAGAAGCAGGTCGACGCCTGGGCCGCCAAGAACAAGGTGGACGTGCATGCCGACTTCATCACCGGCAACGGCAACAAATTGCTGATGACCGGTGCGGCCGAGGCACAGGCGAAGGCGGGGCACGACATGCTCACGTTCTACAACTGGGAGGTCTACAACCAGCGCGAGGNNGCGCGAGGCGCTGGCGCCGGTCGACGACGTGATGGCGCACCTCACCGGCAAATACGGCGCCGCCACCGCCACCGCCGAATACCTGGCCAAGGTGAAAGACCATTGGATCGCGGTGCCGACCAGTTCCGGCACTCAGAACAAGCCGCCCTGCGCGCGCATCAGCTGGTTCAAGAAGCACGGGCTCGATGTGCAGGCGATGTATCCGGTGAAGCCCGAGCACACCGCCTTGCAGGACGCCTGGACCTGGGACGCGCTGGCGAAATATGCCGAACTGGCCAAGACGGACGGTATGACCTTCGGCCTGGGAATGGGCGGGAGCACCAACACCGACGCCACCGATATGCACGGCGCGCTGTTCAGCTCGTTCGGCGCCGCGCTGATCGACAAGGAAGGCGCCATCCAGCTCAAGTCCGACGCCGTGCGCCAGGTGCTGGANNAGCTACGACGACGCCTCCAACAATCGGGCGCTGATCTCCGGCAAGAGCGCGCTGATCTTCAATCCGCCCTCGGCCTGGGCAGTGGCCAAGCGCGACGCGCCGGCCGTGGCCGCGGATTGCTGGACGTTCTCCGCGCCCGCCGGCCCGAAGGGGCGGTTCGTGCCGACGGCGAGCTTCTTCTGGGGCATCTGGTCGTTCAGCCCGAACCGGTCGGCGGCGAAGGAATTGCTGACCTATCTGATGGAACGCGAGCAGGTGGAGGCACGCGGCAACGTGGTGGACGGCTACGACATCCCGCCCTATGCCGGCATGCTCGACTTCAAGGTCTGGGAGACGGTCGAGCCGCCGCCCGGCACCGTCTACAACTACCCGA
>PKWQ01000242.1 GCA_003133265.1 Acetobacteraceae bacterium | reverse complement strand
CGACCGCCCTGGATCGCGGTTCGGCTGGCGGCGCGTTGAGTTTGCCGATGACCGGGTGGGAACCCTATGTTCGCGCCGCGGCCGAGTATGACTTCTCGGTTCCGACCGGAAGTGCTGCAAACGGCAACGCCGGAGGAACGGTCGGCGTGGGCACCACGATCGCCATAACACAGGCGATCTGGATATCCTTCGACGCCGGATACAATTCAATCGGGCGCACCGGACTGTCCCTGTGGTCAGCCGACGCAAGGGCCAATCTACGATTTTGACAAGCCCTGGAGCCAGACTTTCGCGGATCGGGCGGGGTTGCGCCTATTCCGCGATCGCCCTGGCCATCCTGGCGGGCTGTAGCCCTGGCGGTTCGGACCGGGATGTGGTCGCGGCCGACATCGCGCGAGCAGGCGGGATGGAGCCCTCTCTGTCGCACGGGGCAATTTTCGATCTGCAAACCTATCGGCGCGACAGTGAGCTCCCAGGCCCTCTCTACGTCTATATCGAGGGCGACGGCGCGGCTTACCTCGATGCGCACACGCCGGCCGCGGACCCAACCCCGATCGATCCGCTCGCGCTACGTCTCGCCGCCAGCGATACGGGGGCGGCCGTGCTCTATCTGGGGCGCCCTTGTCAGTTCGCCCCTGGCCGTAACGATCGCCGATGTGGCGTGCGCGACTGGACGACCCACCGGTTTTCCGTCGACGTCATCGCCGCCATCGACAACGCCATCGATCTGGAGCGCGCGCGTAGCCCGCGGCGCCCCTTGGTATTGGTGGGCTACTCAGGCGGGGGCGTGGTCGCGGCACTTGTCGCGGCGCGCCGACGCGATGTCGCGTTGCTTATCACGATCGCGGCGCCGCTCAATCTGGCCGGATGGACGCAGCACATGGGGTTGTCGCCACTGAATGGATCGGACTTCCCGATCGATCATGCGATGGCATTGTCAGCCGTGCCGCAGATCCATTTCTCTGGCACAATGGACGTGACCGTGCCCGTCAACTCGATCCGATCCTTTACCGAACGAATGGAACCGGCAGCCCCGGTGAGTCTGGTTGTCGTTCCGGGGTACGATCATCGCTGCTGCTGGCTGCGGGATTGGACGCAACGCCGCGAGATGGCATGGAGGTTGGCCTCCACTTCACCGCCCGCACCGAACGTTCGTTGACACGGTATTACGAAAAATCCGCCTATGGAGCGGTGCTCCGAGGCGGCTGATACCTATTTGATATCGTGTCAAAAACTGGTTGCGGGGACACACACCCCCCTTTACCGAACCCGGCACCCTATCAACGCCAGCGCGGCGTCTGCGCCTGGATATTGCTGAATGCGCTGGCGCAATCGACTCCGGTCCTACGGATCGATCAGCACACCCGGGTTCAAGATCCCCTGCGGATCCAACGTCCGCTTCGCCGCCGTCAGCGCCGCGGCGAACAGGTCCGGGCGCTGGCGGTCGTACCATGGCCGGTGCTCGCGTCCCACCGCGTGGTGATGCGTGATCGTGCCGCCGCCATCGATCACCGCGTCGGAGGCCGCGGTCTTGATCGCCAGCCACTGGTCGAGCAGCGCGCCATGCCGGCCCAGCGCGTGGAAGCTGAAATAGGGAGCGGGGCCGTCGGGGTAGGCATGAGTGAACCGGCAGGTCACCTGCCCCGGCCGGCCCGTCGCCTCGCGGATCCCACGTTCGGTCGCGGCTTTCACCGTGTCGTGGAAAGCCTCGAAGCGCTCCCAGGTGATGGCGGTCTCGAACGTGTCGGAAATGATGCCGCGCGGCACCATCTTCTCCCGCCCGTACGGCATGCGGATGAACGCGGTGCGCCATTGCCCGGCCGCGCCCTCGCGGTGCGCATCGGCCCCACCCGCCGTTTCCGGCGCGCCGCCGAAATCGGCACAGCATTCCAGCGCGCGCTTCATCCAGGCCTCTACCGGATGGTCGGCGGATTCGAAGGCCAGCATCATGACCGCCACCGAGCCATCGGCGGCGCCGGTGTTGAACGCTTCCTCGGCGTCCAGGATGCGGCAGTTGGACGGATAGAGCCCTGTCTGGCTCAGCACGCGCAACGCCCGGGCAGCGGTGAAGAAGTCCTTGAACCGCACCGCGCCGCCGGCCCGGAAGCGCGGACGGTCCTGCAGCCGCATCCATGCCTCGGTGATCACGCCCAGAATGCCCTCGGACCCGATAAACATGCGGTCCGGGCTCGGCCCCGCGCCCGAGCCGGGCAGCCGGCGGCTTTCCAGCGTGCCGGACGGCGTCACCACGCGCAGGTTCTCCACGAAATCGTCGATATGGGTGTAGAGCGTGGCGAAATGCCCACCTGATCGGGTGGCGATCCAGCCGCCCAGGGTTGAGTACTCGAAGCTCTGCGGAAAATGCCGCAAGGTCAGACCGTGCGGCCGCAACTGGTCCTCCAGCGCCGGGCCGAACACGCCCGCCTGAATCCGCGCCGCGCGGGATGTGTGATCGATCTCCAGCACCTTATCGAGCCGAGCGAGATCGAGCGTGATGGTCGGGCGCCCGTCGGCGGGCGGGGTCACGCCGCCGACCACGCTCGACCCACCGCCGAACGGGATCAGCGCGGCGCCGGAGCTGCCGGCCCAGTCCATCACCGCGGCGATGTCCTGCTCGTTTGTGGGGTAGGCGACGACATCGGGGGCCGACGAAAAATCGTTCAGCATCGACCGCACCGCATCGGTGAAGCCCTTGCTATGGGCATGCGCGGCGCGGTCATAGGTGGCGGTGGAGCAGATCCCCGCGATTGCCGCCGGCGGGGCGATGCGTGGCGCACGCAGCTTGATGTCGTCGAACGTCGGCATGACGGTGGTGGGAAACTCGGTGACGCCGAAACGCCGGCGATGGATGTCGAGCGCGAAGGCCTCTTCCTCCGCCGTCATGCCTTCACCCTCACGGCCCCAGCCGAAAATCTTGAGACGTGCCTGCGCCATGGCGGATTTCCTCCTGCGTTGTGTACGCGCGGTGTTGCGGCGGTGCGGGCACCGCACCCTTTGTCCTGACGGACCGCAAGCGATCAGGCTGCCTGCGTGCCATGGCCGAACACACCAAGTAACGGCGCCAACCACGCACAAAGATGCTCGCCTGGGCTGGTCGTCCGGGCCACGGCACACAATCCACTAAATCCCGGTGGAATACGCAAGTCCCCCGTAGCCACACACCTGTCAACTTAGAGCTAGGCGGCTCGGTATTACATGCCGACGACGGCGCCATCTCGATGCGGCCGCATCTGAACTCGTCGCGACCGCTCCGGAAAACGCCTCTCGGCATCGGGCACGAAATCGCTCCCGATTGATCTGATCCCCGGAAACTGGATCATTTTTGGTTGGAGTTTTCTGCTCTAATTTCCCTGGCTGGAAGGAGTAGCTCTACCCGGATCAGCCGCAGCGGACGTAGACATGAGTAGTTTCCGAGCCTTGTTTGGGTGATCTCCGGTCAGCTACCTATGCAACCGACAGTATTTGATGGATTGCCACTTGCGCGTGCGCGTCATTTCCAACATAATAGTCATGCTTTCTGGCATGATTATGGGAGACGACGTTCGCCAAAAATTGGGGAACCGACCATGCAGCCGACGCGCAACACACGATCCAAGAACATCCGGACGCAGTCCGTCGAATTTTCGGACAACCATCTGGCTCCGACGCGTTGGAAAGTGGGCGACCATGTTTCGCTTGCGGGCTTGAAGGCGTCGCCCCCCATGAACCGCAAGCTTTTTCTCCTGTCCTTCGTTGCGGCTATCGCAGCTTGGTCCCCGACGAGTTTTGCTCAAAGGCAAACAGCGGTCGGCCCCGGCACCACTGCGCTGCTTCCGACGGGTGTGGCGAATGGCGTCGATATGTCCGTTTCAGGCACGACAGGAACCTTGAGCGTTGGGGTCACCGGCGGCCCGGAGATGGATATCTTTACAAACAACATTTCTCTTGCTTCCCCTTTCCTCGCTGTCTCCACCGCGACCTCCAGCCAGGGCAATATCGTCTTCAATAGCAGCTCGAATGTGTACGGAGCCATCGGCATAACCAACCCAGGAGGCCCCTTTCTTCTCGGCATATCCGGCGGCGCCAATGGAACCGTGGTGAATTTCGAGGGCCCGGTCTTTGCGACCACGACGTACGTCACCGGAACCGGCACGATGAACTTCAATAGCGGGTCCACGAACCAAAGCCCCAACGGATTGATTTTTGGAGGCGACGGCACGATCGGTCTTGCTCCGAATACAACCGTCGTTGGCGCTATCACGACGACCGCGGGGACGAATACGGGCACGTTGGCGCTCGGCGGCGGCAGCGTCCTGACTGGCGCCGCCGGCGCCGCCAGCTATTCGCTCAGGGCTATCAATGTCGTCGGGGGAAGTAATACCGCCGGGGTGTCCGCATCGATCAGCGGGGCGGTGAACGCCTATACGTTCAATCTTGGAACGAATACGTTGAATATTGGCGGCCTCCTTACGATCGCCGATCAGGGGCCTGCCGGCGTGATCAATACGACCCTGGCCAGCCCGACGCTCTACGGCAACATCAAACCAGTCGGAGCCTCGCTTCTTGGATCTACGATCCGGGTCAACGTGACTGTCCCCTCGACGGCTCTCATCCCGGTCGGAACCCAGTTCAACATCGTCCAAGCTACAAGCGGGACCAGTGGAAGTGTTGTCCATGTGACAGTCCAGGATCCCACCAATCCGCTCTACACATTCTCCGCCGTGCCTCTCGCTGGCACCACGACTGGTATAGTAGCAATAACCACGACCGGCATACCGTTGCTTGTGCCGACCGCGCCTCCTCCTGGAGTGATTCTACCTCCCATTGTGCCGATAGCCGCTCCGGTAGTGCCAGTCATAATAGCTCTTATTGCTCCGGGCACTACGCCACCTCCCGATCTTATCCAGGTCGTGGCGACAATTGATGCCCTCTCCAACCCAGCCGATGTCGTCAATGCGGTCGCCCAGCTTTCCCCCTCGGTTCCGGATCTGGCGGCGCCTCTGGTGACCTTTCAGGCGACCCGTCAGTTTGAGAATCTCTTGATGTCTCACCTCGACGAAGTCATGTGCGGCCAGATCAACCAGCCCGATCTGGTCAACCAACCCGGCGCAGAGAATCCGAGCTGTCGCGGAAACGAACCGCACGCCGGTTGGTGGCTGAAAGGCTTCGGATATTTCGGCAGCCAAGGTAGCCAGGGTGCCTACGGGGGATATGACTCCACCATTCTCGGCACGATGATCGGTTACGACGTGCCTCTTACTGAAACGCCTTTCGATGGCGAGACGCGCGTGGGCCTGGGCATCGGCTATGCACGAAGCACAATAAGTGGACAGACGTTCAGTGCCAGCACCGATTTCAATACCTACCAGGCAACGGCCTACATTGGGCATGAGCAAGGACCCTGGTTCGTGGAGGGTGATCTGTCGTTTGGCTGGAATGATTATTCTGGGAAGCGCAATATTTCGTTTCCCGGCGTAAACCGCACGGCACAGGCTGGATATAGCGGACAGGACTACACCGGCTTTGTGACAACCGGCTATCACTTCTTCGCTCAGGGGTTCACCATCACGCCGCTTGCTTCGCTCCAGTACACCCATCTGGATCTGGATAACTACGCGGAATCGGGCGCAGGCAGTATCAACCTGAATGTGCAGTCCCAGCATTACGATTTCCTCGAGTCCGGCTTGGGAGTAATGGCGGCGCACCCCTTCAGCTATCAAGATGGGACGTTTATTCCCGAGGTACATGCCAAGTGGTTCCATGAAATTATCAACCCGACAATGCAAAATACCGCGGCGTTCGCGGTCATGGGCTCGCCGTCGTTTACAACTCCAGGGATGAGGACGGCTGCCGATACGCTCGATATCGGCGTCGGCCTGACGTTCCTCTCGTGCGCATGCACCGCAAAAACATGGTCGCTCGAAGGCACCTATGATTATCTTTGGAGAACCGACCTTTACTCCGCGAATCAGGTGATGCTCAAATTCACCGCTCGCTTCTGATTTCGACTTTGGTCGTTTACGCTGCATGGCAGGCCGGCCCGGCGGAACAAGGTCCGCCGGCCGGCCGCGGGCACGTCAGACCGGGCGACTTGCCGCCGGCACGTTGAGGTTGACGGTGACGTTCTTGCGCTGGGTGAAGCTGTCCAGCACACCTTCCAGCGAGAACTCCCGGCCGATGCCGCTCTGC
>PKWQ01000216.1 GCA_003133265.1 Acetobacteraceae bacterium | reverse complement strand
GTTGTAGCCGTGCAGCCCGTCGCCGTTCTGGTCGAAATTGTATTCGCCCTCGGTGCCCGGGAACTTCCTGATCGCCAGGATCGCCGCGCGGATCTTTTCCGGCTCGGTGCTCTTGGCGTCGTTGATCGCCTTGGCCAGAATGGTCAGCCCGTCATAGGTCCAGCCGCTGTCCGGGCTCTCCTTGTGGCGCTTGCGGTACTCGTCGGCGAACGCCTTGGCGGCCGGGTTGCTGTCCTCGACGAAGTCGGCCACGGCGTAGGTGCCGAACAGGGCGTTCTTGGCGAGGCCACGGGTGACCGGCGACTGGATCGACGGCGAACCCACCCAGGGGATGCGCACGCCAAGCTGGCGCAACTGGCGGGCGAACACGGCGCAATCGGGCTCGTTGGTGAAGTAGCTGGTCAGCACGTCGGCGCCGGATTCCTTCACCGCCAGCACCACAGGGGTGAAGTCCGCCTGGTTGTTGGCGTAGCCCTGGTCCAGTGCCGGGGTGACACCGAGCTTCTCCAGATTGCCGATCAGCGCCTTCTGCCCGCCAGTGCCGAACGCATCGGTGGAGTGGACCAGCGCGATCTTCTTCAATTTCAACGAGTTGACGGTGAAATCGGCGATCACGCGGGCCGAATAGCTGTCGTTCGGTCGGCAGCGGAACAGCCAGGGGTTGCCCTGATGGGTCAGGGTGGGATCGGTACCACCGAACATAACGGGCTTGCCGACTTTCAGGATATCGGGGGACATCGCGTTCATCTGCGTGGAACGGATGGAGCCGACGAAGCCGACGATGTCCTTGTGTTCGGCCAGGCGCGAGAGGGCCAGGACGGCGCCGGGGTTGGTGCTCTGGTCGTCTTCAACGATCAGCTCGACCTTGCGGCCCAGGACGCCGCCGGCGTCGTTCACCTTGTCGGCGGCGAGGCGCACGCTGTTGAGCTGGATGCGGCCCGACTCGGCGACGGGGCCGGTCAGGGGGGAGACGACGCCGATCTTCAGCGTGTCCGCGGCGCGGGCGCGCCCGATGATGGCGAAGCTGGTGACGGCGGCGGTGGACGCCAGGACAGCGCGGCGGGTGATCTGCAAGGTCGTTCTCCTCGAAACTTTTCTCAGCAGGCGATCACGCCTTATGACGCCTTACTCGAAGCTGGTCCAGATGCCATGATCGGGGCGGCGGGGTCCCGATCGCGCACCTATCCGCTATGCGTCTTTGGCTATATCGTGCCGTCGTGTCCGATTACCGAGGAGAAGACCGCTCCCATGCAGCCCGATCAGGCGAACGATCCGGTTCTGCGCGTCGCGGCGCTGCGGATCGCCGACGGCGTCGATGTGGATGGGGTGATCCGCCACGCGATCGACATCCTGCGCGCGCGCGGCCTGTCGGTGGGCGGTGTCGTGCAGCGTTTCGGCCCGCCGCGTCCCAGCGGCAAGCGGACGATGCTGGTGCAGGACATCCAGACCGGCGAGCTTATCCCCATCGACCAGGATCTGGGGCCGGGCGCGCTCATCTGCACGCTCGATCCCGAGGGGCTGGCGGTTGCCTCGGTCATCCTGCGCCGCGCGATCGCGGCACCGGTGGACGTCGTGGTGGTGAACCGGTTCGGCAAGCTGGAAGCGGCGGGCGAGGGGCTGCGCGCCGACGTGGCCGAGGCGCTGTGCGCCGGGTTGCCGGTGCTGATCGCGGTGCAGGACAGTCTGCTGGCGGATTGGCGGGCCTTTATCGGCGCGGACGTGCATCTGCTGCCGCCGGATGCGGACCTGGTGGCGGAGTGGGCTTGGACCAACGCGGCACGGTCCCCCGTTACCGCCTGACCGGTTGCCCCGGGATCGGGCAAGCCGGGACATCTTGGACCGGCGGGCGGGAGAGCCAATCTGATCGGTATCGGCCAATTCCGCACGGAAGGACCTCCCATGACCCAGACCCGCATCGAGACGGACAGCCTCGGCGAGGTTGCCGTGCCCGCCGACAAGCTGTGGGGCGCGCAGACGCAGCGGTCGATCGAATATTTCAGCATCGGCGACGATCTCATGCCGCGCGAACTGATCGACACCTACGCCATCATCAAGAAGGCCGCCGCCTGGGCCAACCACCAGCAGGGGCGGCTGGGCGAGGCGCAGAAGACGTTGATCGTCACTGCCTGCGACGAGGTTCTCGCCGGCCGGCACCGGGACATGTTTCCGCTGCATGTGTGGATGACCGGCAGCGGCACTCAGTTCAACATGAACGTCAACGAGGTGCTGTCGAACCGGTGCTGCCAACTGGCCGGTACGCCGCTCGGCAGCAAGACGCCGGTGCATCCGAACGATCACGTCAACATGGCGCAGTCGTCCAACGATAATTTTCCGACAGCCATGTACATGGCCGCCGCGATCGGTGTCCGGCAAGGTCTGATCCCCTCGGTCAGGGCGCTGCGCGACGCCATCGCCGCCAAGGCCGACGCTTGGCGCGATATCGTCAAGACCGGCCGCACGCATATGCAGGACGCGACGCCGCTGACGCTCGGGCAGGAATGGTCCGGCTATGTCGGCATGCTCGACGAGGACCTGGATGCCATCGAGCACGCGCTTCTGGCCGTCTACCGCCTCGCGCTCGGCGGCACCGCCGTCGGCACCGGGCTGAATGCCCCGCCTGGGTTCGCCGAGGACGCGGTGGCGGAGATCGCGCGGCTGACCGGATTACCGTTCGTCCCGGCGCCCAACAAGTTCACCGTGCAGGGCGCCCACGGCGCGCTGGTCATGCTGTCGGGCACGCTGCGCGCGCTGGCGGTGTCGCTCTACAAGATCGCCAACGACATCCGCCTGCTGAGCTGCGGCCCGCGCTGCGGCATCCACGAATTGGCGATCCCCGAGAACGAGCCGGGCTCGTCGATCATGCCGGGAAAGGTCAACCCGACCCAGTGCGAGGCGCTGACGATGATCGCGGTGCAGGTGATGGCCAACGACGTCGCGGTCGGCTTTGCCGGCGCGTCCGGCTATCTGGAGATGAACGTCTACAAGCCGGTGATGATCGCCAACATCATGCAGTCGCTGCGCATCCTGGCCGGCGGTTGCCGTAATTTCCGGGTGTTCCTGATCGAGGGCACGCAACCCGACCGTAAGCAGATCGCGTATTTCCTGGAACGCTCGCTGATGCTGGTGACCGCGCTGTCGCCGGTGGTGGGCTACGACAAGGCCTCGGAGATCGCGCACCACGCCGACACGCACGACCTGACGCTGAAGCAGGCGGCGCTCGACCTCGGCTATATCAACGAGGCGGAGTTCGACCGGCTGGTGGACCCGGCGAAGATGGTGCATCCCTGAAGCCGGGGCGAGCGGACATGCCGGCACCTACAGCATGTCCAGACTCTGCTTGCGCCGTGGCGGCGGGTGGGCGGCGTCGATCTCGGCGAGGTCTTCCGCCGTCAGCACGATCCCGGCGGCGGCCGCGTTGCGGCGGATATGGGCGGGGTCGCCGGCTTTGGGGATCGAGATCACGTGCGGATGGCGCAATCCCCAGGCCAGCGCGATCTGGTCCGGCGTCGCGCCATGCCGGGCGGCCACGCGCCCGAGTGCCGGCGAACGCAGCAGCCGCGTGTCGTGGCCGAGCGGCGAGTAGGCCATCACCGGCACGCCGCGCGCCCCGCACCAGGCCAGCAGGTCGAATTCGATGCCGCGCGCCGCCGGGTTGTAGAGCACCTGATCCGTCGCGCAGGCGGCGCTGACGCCGGCGAGTTCCTCCAGGTCGTCGGTATCGAAGTTCGACACGCCCCAGGCGCCGATCTTGCCCTGCTCGCGCAGCGCCTCGAAGCCGGCGACCGTCTCGGCCAGTGGCACCGAGCCGCGCCAGTGCAGCAGATAGAGGTCGATCCGGTCGGTGCCGAGCCGTTGCAGGCTGCGCGCGCAGGCCTTCGCCACCCCCGCGCGGGAGGCGTTGTGCGGATAGACCTTGCTGACGATGAACACCTTGTCGCGCTGCCCGGCGACCGCCGCGCCGACCACTTTCTCCGCGCCGCCGTCGCCGTACATCTCGGCGGTGTCGATCAGGGTCATGCCAAGATCGATGCCGAGGCGCAGCGCGTCGGCCTCCATCGCCGCCGGGCGGCGGCCCTCGCCCATGTACCAGGTGCCCTGGCCGAGGGCGGCGACCTTCGTCCCGTCCGGCAGGCGCACGCGCCGCATCATGCCGCGTTCTGCTCCGCGATGTGCATCACCCGCAGGAAATTGCCGCCCCAGAGTGCCGCGATATCCGCTTCGCCATAGCCGCGGCGGGCCAGTTCCACCGTCAGGTTGGCGCTCTCGCCGGCATCGTGCCAGCCGGAGAAGCCGCCGCCGCCGTCGAAGTCCGAGCCGATGCCGACATGCGCGATGCCGATCCGCCGCACCGCGTAGTCGATATGGTCGACGAAATCCCCGACCGTGACCTGCTCCGCCTTGCCGCCGGGGCGGAGGAAGAACGCCACGGCGGTGACCTGCACCACGCCACCGGTGTCGCGCAGCGCGTCGAGCTGCGCGTCGTCCAGGTTGCGCGGATGATCGCACAGCGCCCGCATGCAGGAATGCGTGGACACCACCGGGGTGCGCGAGACCTGCGTGGCCTGCAACATCGCCTCGCGCGAGGTGTGGGCGACGTCGACCAGCATGCCGAGCCGGTTCAGCTCCGCGATGGCGTCGCGGCCGAGGGCGGACAGGCCGTTATGCTCGGAGGGCCAGTCGCCGAGATCGGGGCGCGGGATCGCCGAATCGGCCAGCGCGTTGTGGCCGTTATGGGTCAGCGTCAGGTAGGTGGCGCCGAGCGCGCGCAATTGCTCCAGGCGCGAGAGGTCGGTGCCGATGGCGAAGCCATTCTCCACCGCCGGCACCACCGACAGCACGCCGTCGCGCTTGTTCTGCTCGATCTCCCCGGCGGTGGTGGCGATGCGCGCGGTGATATCGCCCTCGGTCCGCACCATGGGCCGGACCGAGGGCGATATCACCG
>PKWQ01000431.1 GCA_003133265.1 Acetobacteraceae bacterium | reverse complement strand
AACGGCCACAGGGAGCGATCCCATCTGGCACGCCGGTTCCGCGTGCTCCCACGCCGATGGGCCAACCGGGGGCGCCGACCGGGGTGCAGCAGCACGTGCCCGGCGCGCCGCCGATGCTGCCGCCGCCGGGTGGGCAACGGCCACAGGGAGCGATCCCGTCTGGCACGCCGGTTCCGCGTGCTCCCACACCGATGGGTCAACCGGGGGCGCCGACCGGTGTGCAGCCGCATGCGCCGGCACCGATGGTTCAGCCAGGGGCGCCGACGGTGCCCCATACGCCAACCGCTCCACCTCCCGCCGCGCCGTTTGCGCCGCAACGGAATGTCGCACCTCAATCCGTGCCCCATCCTGCCCCGCCGCCGGTGCAGCAGATGGCTCCGCCGCCGGTGCAGCAGATGGCTCCGCCGCCGGTGCAGCACGTGGCTCCTCCGCCGCAAGTCCAGCACGCTCCTCCTCCTCCTCCGCAAGTCCAGCGCGCGGCTCCGCCTCCGCCGCAAGTCCAGCGCGCGGCTCCGCCGCCGCCGCCACCGGTGCAGCACGCTCCTCCTCCTCCTCCGCAAGTCCAGCACGCGGCTCCTCCGCCGCCACCGGCCCAGCACGCGCCCCCGCCCAGGCGCGAGCCGGACAAGCCTTGATCGGGATAGCAGAACGATGACGTCCAGAAGCCGCTGGTGGATCAGGCTGCTGGACGTCCTGCTGCTGCCGGTCGCGCTGCTGATGGTGCTGATCGAGGATGTGCTGTGGGATGCCGCGAGGGCGATCCTGCGGCGCGTGGCGGCGCTCCCGCCGGTGCGGCGCGCGCGTGGCTGGGTCGCCGGGTTGCCGGCGTCGGCGGTGCTGCCGCTGTTCCTGCTGCCGGAGGCGGTCAGCCACCTCGCCGGGTTTGCCGCCACGGTTCTGCTGGCACAGGGCCACGTTTGGGCGGCGGTCCTGCTCGCGGTGCTGGTCAAGGGCGGCGCTACGCTCGTGGTGGTTTGGATCTATGAATCCGCGTCCGCCACCCTGCTCACGGTGGGCTGGTTCGCGCGCCTCCACGCGGCGGTGCTGGCGGCGCGCGGCTGGGCGCTGGGCAAGGTGGCGCCGATACGTCAGGCTGTGCTTAACCGGCTACGCCGTTCCACGCCGCTCGGCGTGACGATGCGGCGGCGTATTCGGCTGCTGCGGCCCGTTCTGGCCTCCATCATAGGAGTGTGTCGGTCGCCGCGCTGAGACAGGGGGCGGCGATGCGGGCATATTACTGGGGCGTCGTGATCTGCGCGGTGCTGGTCGTGCTGTCGGTCGGTTTCGTCGATCGGCCGATGGCGCACCTCACGCACGATGCTATCGGCCGCAACGCGCTGTTTCTCGGGTTGACGCGCATTCCGGAAGGGCTGGCCGCGCTCGCGGTGCCGCTGGTGGTGGTGCTCGGGCTGGTGCGGATGCGGCGCGGGCGGTTGGCCGGCGTGTCCCACGTAGGGTTCCTCGCCGGGCTCAGCATGATCGTGGCCGAGGCAATCAAGAACGCGCTGAAGCTGGCCTTCGGCCGCACCTGGCCGGAGACCTGGATCAATCACAACCCGTCCTTCATCGACAACGGCGTCTACGGCTTCTTCCCGTTTCATGGCGGACCGGGCTGGGGGTCGTTCCCGTCCGGGCACATGACCATCGTCACCGCGGCGATGGGCGTGTTCTGGCTGCTATGGCCGCGCTGGCGCGGGATTTATCTGCTGCCCGTGGTCGCCACCGCGACCGGGGTGTTCGCCATGGACTACCACTTCGTGGCCGACCTGATCGGCGGCGGCTTCCTCGGCTTCGCGGTGGCCGCGGCGACGGTGCGGATCGCCGCGGTTCCCGCTGTTGTCGGTCCGCCGGACGATCAGGCCTCGTAGTTCAGCCGCAGGCCCGGCTCCCACCAATCCATCGTCACCAGCCGTCCGGTGCCCGATAGCGTGATGTAGGCGGTGCGCCGGTCGGGGCCGCCGAAGCAGATATTGGTGGCGAACAGGTCGGGCATCGACACCTGCCGCACCAGATAGCCGCCCGGAGAGATCACGCTGATCGAGCCGTTGATCAGCGTGGCGACGCAGATATTGCCGGTGGCGTCCACCGCCAGGCTGTCGAAGCGCTGATAGCCGCCGAGTCCCATTACCAGCCGCCCGCCATGCGGGGAGGGGAAGGGCTGCTTCTTCAGCACGCCCGGGGCGGTGATGTCCCAGGCCCACAGCCGCGCCGTCTCCGTCTCCGCGGCGTAGAGCACCTTGCCGTCCGGCGAGAGGCCGATGCCGTTCGGGGTCAGGATCGGCTGCACGATCTCGACGATCTTCGAGCCGTCCGGCAGCGCGTAATAGATCGCGCCCCAGTCGCGATCGCGGGCACGGGCCTTGCCCAGGTCGGTGAAGTAGAACCCGCCATGCGCGTCGAAAACGATGTCGTTCGGCCCCTTCAGCATCGCGTCGCCGCAGCGGTCGTAGAGGGTCGTCACCGCGCCGGTGGCGGGATCGACGCGCTCGATCCGCCCGCTGGTGTAATCCGCCGCCGGGCCGGACGGGCGGAGCATGCCCTGTTCGACATGCCAGTTGAAGCCGCCGTTGTTGCAGACATAGAAGGCGCCGTCGGGCCCCACCGCCAGCCCGTTCGGCCCGCCGCCGGTCTTGGCGACGATCTCCGTCGTGCCGTCCGGCTTCACCCGGGTGATCGTCTGGCGCTCGATCTCCACCAGCACGACCGAGCCGTCCTTCATCGCCACCGGACCTTCCGGAAATCGCAGGCCGCTCGCCAATACGCGCAATTCGCTCATGCTTGTTTCCCCACCGTGCCGGCGTCTTCCGGCATTGCCGGGCGAGCCTAGCCGATCCATTGACGATGGGAAGACGGGTAATTAACGAAAGATATTCCCGTATAAGTTGTATATCGGCGATGTCCGTGTTAAACCGCATCGAACTGCCCTCTGCCCGCAGGCACAACCATGTCCGGACATCACGCCCAGTTCCGTATCGCCTATGCCCCGCGCGGCGAGGATTGGGGCGGTGCGATCGCGCGCGGGATCGGCATCTATTTCCTGGCGGCGGGCACGTTGGCGGTCGTCGCGCCGGCCGGGTTCTGGTGGCTGCTGGTGGCGACCGCCATCGCCATTGTCGGGCTGCTGGCGTTCCGTCACACCGTCGTCTGCTGCGCTGGCTGGCTGCTGATCGCCGGCGCGACGCTGGAGATGGCGCTCGGCGACAGCCTGGGCGGGGATGCCTATCAGGGCATCATCGCGCTGGTGAAGGCCGCCGAACTGGCGCTCGGGCTGGCGTGCATCCTGCGCTACGGCCCGGCGTTCGATGCGTTCAATCCGGCCTTCGGCTACCTGTTCATCTTCGCCGCGGGGCTGGCGCACGGGCTGCACCCCGACCTGACGCCGATGGACAGCCTGCGCTCGTTGGCCGGCTCGGTTGCGCCCTTTGTGTTCTGCTTCGCCCGGCTGCCGCGCGCCTGGACGCGGGCGATCATCGGCATGACCTGCTGGATTCCGTCGCTGACGGTCGCCGCCGGCGCGGTGCTGGCGCTGGCGGGGTTCCGGCCGCTGTTCGTCGAATCCGGTGGCTGGCGACTGGCGGCACTGGGGCATCCGGCGTTCCTCGGCGGGTTCTGTCTCGTCGCCATCGAGGCCTGCCTGATCGAATTGCTGCGTGACGGGCGCGGGCGCCACTTGGCGCTGCTGCTGGCCAACGGGGCGATCCTGATCGCCACCGGGGCGCGGGCGCCGCTGCTCTACGCCGTGCTGGTCGGGCTGGGGACGCTGCTGTTCGTCCGCTCCGCCGCGTTTTCCTGGCGGCGGCGGCTGGGGCTGCTGCTGGGGATCGCCGCCGCGCTGCCGCTGGTGGCGGTCGCGGCCTCGGCGCTGACGGATTTGCGGCTGTTCAACCTGCTGACCGGCGAGGCCGGCAACCTGTCCGGCCGCGACCTGCTGTGGCCGGAGTTCGAGCGCGCGGCGGCTGCCTCGCCATGGTTCGGCTGGGGACTCGGCGCGGGCAACGTCGTCATTCCCTCGACCAGCGAGGTAGCGCGCACCATCGGTTCCTGGGCGGCGCACAACGAGTATCTGCGCATGGCGACCGAGGGCGGCCAGATCGGCGGCGGTTTGTTGATCTTGTTGTTTTTCTTGTGGGTTTTCCGCCACACCGCACGGCTGCGACGCAGCGAGCGGCTGGTGATGCGGCTGGCTTTTGTCGCCTTCGCGTGCCATGCCTATACGGACAATGTGCTGATTTCCACGTCGGCCTGCGTCTTCTTTGCCTTCGTCGCCGCCGTGTTCGCGCGTGCCGAGCGGGAGGCCTCGGCATATCATTAACGCCCTGAGTGAACCCCATGCGCCTATCGCTCCGACCGAGACTATTGCTGTTGCTGACCTTGGGGGCCGGACTCTTGGGCGCCGGACCGGCCGCAGCGGCGGGGATCGCCTTCGCCATCGACTCCGCCGCCGCCTCGATCAGCGTCGTCGACATGGCGCGGCAGATGGAAATCCGCCGTATCCCGGCGCTGCGCGAGCCGCATCATCTGGTGCTGAGCCCCGATGGAAAAGATCTCATCGTCGGCGACACCGTCGGCAACCAGCTGCTGTTCCTCGATCCCGCCACCGGCGACATCAAGCGCCGCCTGACCGTCGCCGATCCCTATCAGCTCGGCTTCAGCCCGGACCGCAAATGGCTGGTGGTGAACGGTCTCGCCCGCAACCAGGTCGATGTCTACGACGCCGCCACCTACAAGCTGGTCAAGCGTTTCCCGCTGTCCTCGATGCCGAGCCATTTGGTCTATTCGCCCGATTCCGCGATGGTCTATGTCACGCTGCAAGGCACCGACCGGCTGGCGGCGATCGACCTGAATACGCTGTCCGTCCGCTGGAACCAGGTGGTGGGGAAGACCCCGGCCGGCGTGCTGTGGAACAACGGCAAGCTGCTGGTCGCGGCCATGGGCACCGACTCGCTGTCGGTGGTCGAGCCGGCGGACGGGCGGGTGCTCGGGCGCATCGTCACCGGCAAGGGCGCGCATAACCTGTTCCATTCGCCGGACAAGCAGATCATCTACGTCAACAACCGCGTCGCCGGTACCGTGGTGGCGCTGGACGCGGCGACGCTGAAGCCGCTGCGTACCTACGCGGTGCCCGGCGGGCCGGACGACATGGATTTCGCGCCGGACGGCAGGATTTGGATCACGCTGCGCTTCGCCGAGAAGCTGGCGGTGCTCGACCCCGCGACCGGCGCGATCCAGACGATCGATGTCGGGCGCTCGCCGCACGGCATCTGGCTCAATCCCAAAGCGCCATAGGGGCGGGGGGATGTTCGCACCGTTCGATCTCGCGGCCGGCTGGGTGCAGGAGCATCTGCTGCTGCCGCTGCTGTACCAGCTCGGCTGGATGCGGTGGGAGGATCTGGCGTTCGGCTGGGCGCTGTTCGCGGTCTACGGCGCGTTCCAGGTGGCGATCACCTTCGCGGTCTGCATGCCGCTGGAGCATTGGCGGCCGGTGGAACGCTGGCCGGATGCCAAGGCGGTCACGGTGGACGTGCTCTACACGGTGATCTCCCGCGTCGGCATCCTGCCGCTGCTGACCTTCGTCGCCTTCTATCAGATCCAGGTGGCGCTGAACGGCTACCTGACCGACCACGGCTGGGTGCCCCCGACGCTGGAGCTGCTGTTCCCGTCGCTGATCGGCCAGCAGATGCTGACCTTCGTGCTGTATGTGATGATCCTGGACCTGTCGGAGTATTGGCGGCACCGGCTCTCGCACATGTTCGGCTGGTGGTACGCGCTGCACTCGCTGCACCACGCGCAGCGGCAGATGACCTTCTGGTCCGACGACCGCAACCACCTGCTGGACGAGGTGATCGGCTTCCTGTGGTTCACCGCCGTGGCGCTGCTGATCGGCATCCCGCCGATGCAGTTCCCGCTGCTGGTGCTGCTGCTGCGCTTCCTCGAAAGCCTGTCGCACGCCAATGTGCGGCTCTCGTTCGGCTGGCTCGGCGAGCGGCTGCTGATCTCGCCGCGCTTCCACCGCGCGCATCACGGCGTTCGCGGCGCCGGGCGCGGCAGCCGCAACTATGGCGGCGTGCTGCCCTGGTGGGACAGGCTCTTCCGCACCGCCGACTTCTCGCCGGACTATGTCCCGACCGGCGATCCCTCGGCACCCGAGGCGCTGGCCACCGGCGGCTATCTGATGCAGCAGCGGGCGGGCATCGGGCGGATGGCGCGCGCCCTGGGCAAGCCGGCGAGGCCGGACGCGAAGCGGTCGGCGTGATGGTGCCCCTCATGCCGCCAGGGCTACCGCATATGAACCGGGTGCAATACGATCGAAGCCGCCGCTAACTTGCTGCCCGGGTGGCGGATCTGGGAATGCCGCAACAATTAGACGCAAGGATGCACTCAATGACATCGCGGCGCCAGATCATGCTGACCTTGATTGCCAGCCTGTCACTTTTCGGCTGTGCGAAAGAGCGAATGGCTGCAATCCCCGACTCACAGGCGACGATTGCGTCGCCTCCAAACAAGGCAGTTGTTGTCTTTATGGCATCAACTTTGCACGGTCTTCCGAGGCCGTCCGTGTTCGACATCACGGTCGAGCCGCCGTTGCTGGTGGGGATCGTTCCGCCAGGAACGAGCGTGGCCTACATAACCGACCCCGGCGTGCGGCGTTTCATGGTCCTGGGGGACCTGGCGGATTTCATGGACGCGACCCTGCTTCCCGGCAAAACCTATTATGTCCGCTTCTCGTCGCAGATCGGCACCTGGAAGCCAAAGTTCTCTTTCGTACCCGTTGCGAAAACGGAAACCGACCAGGCATTGACCGGAGAGCTTGCGTACACCCAGTCGATAACGACTACCGCAGCCTCTCTCGAATGGGCGCAGCACAACATGCCGAGCATACAGGCGAAAAAGGCCAGGTCCCTTCCATCGTGGCTGGCCGGGTCGAACAAGCCAACCCTGAACGCCGACGACGGGCGGTAGGCGACCGGCGCAATTCCGCCGAATACGGTTGAATGCCGGGCCATCTTCATGCGATGGCCGGACCGCCGAATTCAGCCAGAAGAGGAACCAACATGGTCGAGAACGTCCCGCCCGCGCAGGTCTGGGAAGCCCTGCAAACCGATCCCCAGGCGCGGCTTGTCGATGTGCGCACCGATGCGGAGTGGGCCTATGTCGGCCTGCCCGACCTAGGTGCCGCCGGCAAGCAGCCGATCCAGATCCCCTGGCAAATCTTCCCGACGATGCAGGTGAATGCCGCCTTCGTCGATCAGGCGAAGCAGGCGGGTCTTACGCCGGCGCATCGCATCTACTTCCTGTGCCGCAGCGGCGTGCGCTCGCTGGCGGCGGCGAAGGCGATGGCCGATGCGGGGTTCCCGCACGTCTACAACATCGCCGACGGCTTCGAGGGGCCGCCGGACCACCAGGGCCATCGCGGCACCGTCTCCGGCTGGAAGGCGAACGGGTTGCCCTGGCGGCAGCGCTAGACGCCCGGCCCCGAATACAGCACCCGCAGCACCACCAGCCGCTGATCGTCGATCAGCGGCTGGTGGCGCATCGTCACCGCGTCGTCCACATTGCCGCCGATCACGCTCAGCAGGTCGGCGGCGACCTCGACCACGATGTCGCAATGCGCCGGAAAACGCCCGGTCGGCAGGTCGTCGTAGCGCAGCCGGGCGGCGCTGCCACGGCCGTTGCAGATCAGGTCTCCCGGCTGGGGCGCGTAGTTCCCCGGCCGCTCCGACACCACCGCCCAGCCGGCCGCCTGTCCCGTCGCCATGCGCTTGGCGATGTTGATGTAGTCCGCATGGTCGGCGGCATAGGGAAAGCCCGGACCGGCCCCGGCGATGCGCATCACGTAGGAGACGAACGCCGCCGACCACGCATAGTCGCCGTCCATCTCGGGCGGGAAGGCGATGCCGTGCGCGTCATGCTTGCCGGTCCAGGCGGCCTCCTGGCGGCCGGGGGCCAGCCCTTCCCACCAATACTCGCCGACGCGCTGCCATAGCCCCGGCTGGCGCTCCGGCTTGGCATTGTCGGTCAGGTCGAGGTCGGTGCCGGTGTCGTTCACCTTGGAGCCGAACGCCCGCCATTCCCTGAGCGCGATCGCCACCACCGCCTCGCGTGAGAGCGGCTCGTAGGGGGTGCGGGCGAAGTCCGGCGCGTTGGGCGGCGCGGCGCAGGCCGCGAACAGCAGGAGCAGCGGCAGCAGCAGCGCCGCTTTCATCGCCGCCCCGCGATGGCGCGGTTTTCCAGGCGCGAGAGCAGGCGGACGACGGGCCACAACAGAATGAAATAGATCAGCGCGGCGGCGACGATCGGCGTCGGGTTGTAGGTCACGCTCTGCGCCTGGCGCGCCTGGAACAGCAGTTCCGGCAGCGCGACCACGCTGGCGATGGAGGTCAGCTTCACCACCTCCAGCGTGTTGGACACCAGATCGGGCAGCACGTTGCGCACCGCCTGCGGCAGCACGACCCAGATCATGGTTTGCAGGCGGGTGAGGCCGGTGGAGCGCGCGGCCTCGATCTGGCCCAGCGGCACGCTGTCGATGCCGGCGCGCAGCACTTCGCCGTAATAGGCGCCGGTGTTGAGGAAGAAGCCGATGGCCACGCAATAGAACCCGCCCAGCTCGATCCCGGCGAAGGGCAGGCCGGCATAGAGGAACACCAGCAGCACCAGCGGCGGGAAGGCGCGGAAGAAATCCACCCAGCCCATCAGCGGATAGCGCAGCCACGGGTTCCGCGTCGTCGATGCCAGCGCCAGCAGCAGCCCGCCGGCGAAGCCGAGCGGCACGACGAGCAGCGACAATTCCAGCGTGTTCAGCAGGCCCGACAGCAGGATCGGCCAGGCCGCGACGACGATTTGCAGATTGAAGAACGTCTCGATCAGGCCGGGCATCACCGCGTCCGGCGCATCAGGCGGTGGGGCTTCGGTTCAATCCACCGGCCAGGTTCACGAGCGCGGCATGGTTGCGGATGATCACGTCGGTGGTGGAGGGGATGTCGATCAGCCGCTCGTTGCGCAGACGCGTCAGGGTGCGGCTGATGGTCTCGATGGTCAGGCCCAGATAGTCGGCGATGTCGCCGCGGGTCATCTTCAGGGTCAGGTGCGCGCGCGGATGGCCGCAGGGCACGCCCATCACGCTCTGGGCCAGCAGGAACGAGGCCAGCCGCTCCACCGCGGTCTTGCGCCCCAGCAGCAGCATCTGTTCCTGCGCCGCCACCAGTTCGGTGGCCGCCACTTCCAGCAGGCGCTTCTCCAGCGCCGGGAAATCGTCCAGCAGCACCCGCAGGCGGGGACGGGAGAAGCGGCAGAACCGCACCGGCTCCATTGCCTCGGCGCTGAAGGCATAGGTGTCGGAGACGGCAAGGCCGAGGAAATGGCCGGGGCCGACGAACCCGGTGATCTGCCGGCGGCCGTCGGGCAGCAGCTTGAACAGCCGCGCGGTGCCGAGGGTGATATTGAAGAAATTGTCCGCCGATTCGCCTTCCTGGATGAAGACGCGCCCGACCGGCGCCTCGGACGAGGTGGTGATCGCGGCGAGCCGCGCCATATCCCGATCCTCGATGGCATTGCAGACGCTGGCCGCTCGGGAATCGCAGCCCACGCACAGGTCGGGCAGTTGGCTGCGTTCGATGACGACGTGGCGCTGCGACAATGTGGCCATTGGGCCCTCGAACGGTGAATCGGGTCGGCGGCGATTGCCGACAGGGCACCTTAGCGGCCGAGGGCCGTATCAGGAACCTCATAAGATGCGTATCAGCCGATCCTTTTGATCTGTGTCAAGGCGGCCACGGTCCCAGTTGTGCATTTCTGTACCGTCCCAGACGCACAGACACACCCCCCCGCGATCGAGAGGTCATGTCAGCTATCACCGTTCAGATGTTGTCGCGCGATCAGGTCCGGTCGGTTTATCCCCTGATCCGAGAAGTGGTGCCGACGCTCGATCTGGCCGGCTGGGTGCGATTTGCCAATCGGTTGGCCAATCCCAGGCACGCGGAGCGGGGCGGCGTGATGGTCGCGCGCCGGGACGCGCGGCCGTATCCCTGCGGCATGTTCTGCTACCGGCGGGAGCAGGATTTGCGGCTTGGCCGGGTGCTGGTGGCCGATTATTTCATCGCGCTCGATATACTGGCCCCCGACGCGGTGCTGGGGGCGCTGGTGAGCGCGCTGGACGAACTGGGCGCGCGGATGGAGTGCGACTCGATCCGTTCCGTGCTGCACAACGGCTCGCCGGAGGTCGCCCGCGGGCTGGAGGCAGCCGGTCATCGGCCGGAGGGCGCGGTGCTGTCCAAGCGGGTAGCCGGCGCCTGGGTCGAGGCTGGATGACCCGGCCGCCGGGCGGCAACGCCGGGACACACATGCCCCGGCCATTGCCCCTGTAGGATCAGGTGTTGCGCGGCTAGGTGCGGCGCTTCCACTTGTCCAGTTCGATTCGCGGCATCTCGAACCGGTCGGTGGTCCTGGCGTACCAGCCGCTCCCATGCATGCGTCCGATCAGGTCGAGCTTCGGCGTGTCGACATAGCACTTCGCCGGATCGAGCACGCAATCGTCGGCGATATGGATCGCCACCACCCGGCCGAGCACGACCGAGCGGTCGATGCCGACATCGATGATCACCAGCCGCTCGCACTCGAACGAAACCGGGCTTTCAGCGATGCGCGGCGGCTTGACCTTTACCGAGGGGAGGGTCGTCAGCCCGGCTTCCTTCAGTTCGTTCACCCCGAGCGGGAAGTCGATGGCGGTGATGTTCATCGCCTCGGCCGTGGCGTTGTTCACCAGATTGACCACGAACTGCCCGGTGCGGCGGATGATGTTGCCGGTATCCTTGGCGTCCCCGGGGCCCCGGCCGCCGATGCCGAAGGTCACGATCGGCGGGTTGCCGGAGACGGCATTGAAGAATGAAAACGGCGCGGCGTTGATCGTGCCGTCGATGTCCTGGGTGACCACCCAGGCGATCGGGCGCGGCACCACGGTGGAAACCAGCAGCTTGTAAGTGTCCTGCGCGCTCAGTTTGTCTGTTTCGAAGAGCATTCTTGGTCTCCGGTCCTGATGTGAGTGGCCGAGCGTTACGCGTCGCGCGCGGGGCTGTCCAGGTGGCGGGGGTTGGGGCAGGATGACGCATTCCTTGCATGAGTGAACGGTCGTGAGCGCTTGGCTCTATATTCTCGTCTGGGCCGCCACGCTGCTCGACCAGCTTGCCGGCATTCCCCGCGCCGGCGATGCGGCGGGGCTGCTGATCCTGCTGTTCCTGGTCATGGAGTTCCCGCGCCAGCGGCCCTATGCGCGGGTCTTCTTCCTCGGCATGGCGGCGATCGGCATCGCCGGGATGGTCGCGGCACCCGATCCGTTCGGCCTGTTCCTGTCCGCCTGGCGGCGTGGCGCGGCCTATGCGGCGTTCTTTCTGGCACTCGGCGTGCTGCGCGACGCGGCGGAGACCTCGCCGCTGGTGCGACAATGCGGGCGGCATCTGGTGGCCCAACCGCCGGGGCGGCGCTACGTGGCGCTGACCAGTGGCGGGCATGTATTCGGCATCATCCTGTCCTATGGCGCGATCGAGCTGCTGGGCGCGATGGTGGTGCGCGCCAACACCCTGGCGGCGGCCGGCGGGTCGGAGGCGGTGCGCCGGCTGCGGGCGCGGCGGATGCTGATGGCGATCTATCGCGGCTTCGCGGTGATGAATTGCTGGAGCCCGCTGAACATCATGACCGCCGTCGTCTCCACCGCCGTGCCGGGCGCGCCGATGCGGCTGCTGCTGCCGATCGCGTTCGTCACCTCCGTCGGCATGGCCGCACTCGGCTGGCTCGACGACCGGCTGTCCGGCGCGCGCCGCGTCACGGCGACCGGCGCGCGGCCGGTGAGCACGGAACGCTGGACCATCCATCTGGGCATCGTCGCGCTGGTAGCGCTGGTCATGCTGCTGGCCGAGGCGACCTCGGTCCTGCTTGGCATCAGCCTGGTGACCGGGGTGACGCTGGTGGTGCCGCTGGTGGGATGGGGCTGGCTCACGGTTCAGGCGCTGCGGTTCGTCCGTACCCGGGGGATCGGTTTCGTGCTGGCGATGCTGGCGCGCCGGCTGGGCCGGTTCCGGCTGCGCATCCCGGCCTTTCGTGGCGAGGCGAACGTGCTGGGCATTTCCGGTTTCGTCGGCGTGGCGCTGGGCGCGGCGCTGCCGGTCGGCGGGTTCGCATCGGTGCTGGCGCATTTGCCGCCGTTGGCGATTCCGCTGCTGGTGCCGCTGCTGCTGATGGCGTCGGGGCAGATCGGGCTCAATCCGGTGGCGATGGTCGCTGTTCTGGGCGCGGCGATACCCGATCCGGCCAGCCTCGGCATTCCGCCCGCGGTGCTCGGCTTCGCCTGCATGCTGGGCTGGGGCGTGGGCGTTTCCGTCACCGCGATGTCGGCGAGCGCCATCACCACCGCGCGCTGGCTGGGCGTCAGCCCGTTCACCGTCAGCACGCTGTGGAACGCGCGCTTCACCTTTGCCGCGCTGATGCTGGCCTGGGTGGCGATCACTCTTCTGTATCTGGCGTGGCCAGCTTGTGTCGTTCCCGGCTGATCGCGCCGCGTCTCCGATCCTTCATCCTGCCCGCCGGCTTTCACCGCCGGTTAAGCATGCGCCTGCACTTTGGTTATCGCCATAATCAGAGGCTTCACCGTCATGCGCCTGCTTCGCAACCTGTCCATCGCCATGAAACTCGGGGTGTCCGTCGTCGCGGCACTGATGCTGCTTGGGGGGCTGACCTTCATCGTGCTGAGCGGCATGACCCGGACCGACGCCATGCGCGCCCGCTCCGATGAGGCGATGGCGTCGGAACGGACGATCAAGCAGGCGTTGGCCGTCGTCTCGGAAATGACCGTGGCCAGCAGCGAGTTACGCAACGAACTGACGCGCGGACTTGTGCAGGTAAGTGCCGGACAGGTGACGCAGCGGGCCACCGCCGCCGCCGCTGCCCTGAACGGGCTGCTGGCGTACGAACAGGACAAGGATGCGCGCACCGCGCTGGAAACCGCGCTCGGCGGCATCGGCGGCTATGACGCCTCGATCAAATATCTGGCGCAGCAGCGCGTGGACGCGATCGCGTTGCGCGACGACAAGTTCATGCCGCTGGAGACCATTCTCGGTTTCGCATTGGCGCGGGTGCAGAGCGCGATCGACCATGAGGGCTTGTCGCTGGACGATATGGGCATGGCGAAACAGCACCTCACATATTACCAGAATGGTCTGACCAAGGTGCGCAGCGCCACCCAGCGTTTCCTGGCCACCGGCGATCCCACGACGGAAAACGAGACAAATCAGGCCGCCTCGGCGGCGAAAGCCCGCATCGGCGTCCTGGGTCAGATTCTGGTCTCCGCGGAGGGGAAATCCTACCTCGACGAACTCGACAAGCTCGGCATTGAGACGGTCCAGGCTTCGGCGGCGCTGTTCGATGCCGCGCGCGCGCAGACGTCGTTCGCCACTGGGGACCTCGCTGCCGGCAAGGATGAACTCGAGCATGACATGCAGGCCGCGGTACAGATCTATACCGATCGGGCGGAGACGCTGCGCCAGCAGATGGGCGCGATCTCCTTGGCCGCGCGCCAGCAAACGCTGGCGATTGGCGGGGCGATCGCCGTCCTGCTCTGCCTGTCCGGCTGGCTGACGGCGCGGGCGATTGCCCGGCCGATCCGGCAGATGCAGGCGGTGGTGACGCGCATGGCGGCCGGCGAGACGGCGGTCAGCATCGGCTTCGCCAACCGCAAGGATGAAATCGGGCGGATGGCGGTGGCGTTGGAGGCGCTGCGCGGGGTGGTGCGCGATGCCTTCGTGCGCAGCCAGATGATCGAGCAGATCCCGGTGGGGGTGATGACCTCCGAAGCCTTCGGTGATTTCCGCATCACCTATGTCAATACCGCGGCGACGCGGGTGCTGGAGACGATCAGGGAGCACCTGCCGGTTCCGCCGGAGGAGATTACCGGGCAGAGCATAGATATTTTCCACCCGCATCCTGAACGGCAGCGGGCGCTGCTGGCCGATCCGGCCAATCTGCCGCGGCGCTTACGCTTCGGCATCGGAAAGGAGACGGTGGAACTGAACGTCTCCGCGATCCGCGACCGGGACGGCACCTATGTCGGTCCGATGGTGACCTGGAACGTCCTGACCGATCAGGTGCGGCTGGTCGAGCGGTTCGAGACGACGGTCGGCGCGATCGCGCGCGAAGTGGGCGAGGCGGCGGACGCGATGAAGTTCACCGCGACCGCGATGAGCGAGGCCGCCAGCGACGCCGGGCAGCGCACGCTGACGGTGGCGGGGGCGTCGGAAGAAGCGTCCAGCAATGTGCAGTCGGTCGCGGCCTCGGCCGAGGAGCTGGCGACCTCCGTCGAGGAAATCGGCCGTCAGGTGGCGGAATCGGCGCGCATCGCCGGGCAGGCGGTGCAGGAGGCGGCGGCGACCGATCGCAGCGTCACCGGCCTGAGCGAGGCGGCGGGACGGATCGGCGACGTGGTGCGGCTGATCGGCGACATCGCCGCGCGGACCAACCTGCTGGCGCTGAACGCGACGATCGAGGCAGCGCGGGCCGGCGAGGCCGGCAAGGGGTTCGCGGTGGTGGCGAGCGAGGTGAAGACGCTGGCCACCCAGACCGCGCGGGCAACCGAGGAGATCGGCGCGCAAATCTCGGCGATGCAGGGCGCGACGGGCCACGCGGTGGGCGCGTTGCGGTCCATCGGCGCGACCATCCAGCGCATGAGCGAGATCGCCACCGCCATCGCCGGTGCCGTCGAGCAGCAGGGCGCGGCGACGCAGGAGATCGCGCGCGGCGTGCAGCATGCGGCGTCCGGCACGGCGGAGGTCACCAGCAACATCTCGCTGGTCACGCGGGCGGTGGAGCATACCGGAACCCAGGCCGGCGAGGTGCTGGAGGCGGCAACGAACCTGTCGGCGCAGTCCGAAACGCTGAAAAGCGAGGTGGCGTCGTTCCTGGAGGCGGTGCAGCGGGTGGCGTAGGAAAGCCGGCTGGCCCGCCGCCCGCCTACTTCACCAGATTCGGCGGCGTGCGGCCCGCCAGCACCGCCGCGATCCCGTCCAGCGCGTACATGCCCATCGCTTCCCGCGCCTCCCGGGTCGAACTGCCCATGTGCGGCAGCAACAGCGCGTTCGGCAGGTCCAGATAGCCGGGGTTGAAATTCGGCTCGCCCTCGAAGACGTCCAGCCCGGCATAGCCGACATGGCCGCTCTTCAGCGCCGCGATCAGCGCGGCATCGTCCACCAGCGAGCCCCGGGCGGTGTTCACCACCACCGCGCCGCGCGGCAGCCGGGCGATGCGCGCCGCGTTCAGCCAGTGCCGCGTCGCCGCACCTCCCGGCGCGTTAATGCTCAGCACATCGCAGGCCACGAGAAAACTGTCGTCGCTGGTATGATGGATCGCGCCCAGCTCCTGCTCGGGGGGCAGCCGGGTGCGGTTGCGGTAATGGATTTCCATGCCGAAGCCGCGCGCCATCCGCGCCAGATTGCGCCCGATGCTGCCCATCCCGAGGATGCCGAGTCGCTTGCCCGATAGCTGCATGCCGATCATCAGGTCGGGCGACCAGCCTTTCCAGGCGCCGGCGCGCAGCAGGCGCTCGCCCTCGCCGACGCGCCGCGCCGCGCCGAGGATCAGCAGCATGCCGATCTCCGCCGTGGCGACGGACAGCACATCGGGCGTGTTGCACACCGCGATCCCGCGCGCCCGCGCGGCGGCGATGTCGATATGGTCATAGCCGGCGCTGAACGTGCCGATGGCGCGGACGCTGTCGGGCAGGGCGCCGATGGTGGCCGCATCCAGGCGCTCGATCGTCGAGGTCAGGATGGCATCCACGCCATGCGCGAGATCGGCGATGGCCGGGCCGGTGCGCGGGGTGT
This sequence comes from Acetobacteraceae bacterium, assembly GCA_003133265.1. Classification (GTDB taxonomy): domain Bacteria; phylum Pseudomonadota; class Alphaproteobacteria; order Acetobacterales; family Acetobacteraceae; genus PALSA-911. Next base: position 5,313 of record PKWQ01000431.1, on the reverse strand, counting down.
CGGTGGTGGCGAAGCGTGCCTCGAACGCCTGCGCGGCGCGCGCCTTCACCGGTTCCGGCAGCCGCACGGTGATCAGCAAAGCGGGTTTTGTCATGAATGAAGCCTCGGGATGCGCGCGCGGCGGGATAGAAGTGGCGATGATATCGTGATCAAGCCCGGTTGCGGAAGCGCCGCGTGCGGGGCAGGTTCGGGTTCCCCGAATGGCCCCCTTGAATAGAGAGCATCGATGCGCGCCAACCTGACCCCCGACATCGCCCTGGCCCAACGCCTGTTCGACGCGTTGCGGGAGCAGACGTTCGACGGCGTCGGCATCACCCGCGAGGCGTACGGGCGCGGCGAGCAGATCGCCCACGCCCTGGTGCGCGCGGAGGCGGAGGCGCTGGGGCTGACGGTGGAGAACGATGCCGCCGGCAAACTGTTGATGACGCTGCCGGGCACGGATCGGGCGGCCAAGCGGGTGGTATTGGGCAGTCACCTGGACAGCGTGCCACAGGGCGGCAATTTCGACGGCGCGGCCGGCGTGCTGACCGGGCTCGCGGCGGTGGCGGGGATGCAGCGGGCCGGTTTCACCCCCACCCGCGACATCACCGTGCTGGCGGTCCGTGCCGAGGAAGCCGGCGCCTGGTTCCCGACCTCCTATCCCGGCAGCCACGCCGCACTCGGCCGGCTACCGGCGGCGGCGCTGGAGGTGCGCCGGCAGGACAGCGGCCGGACGTTGGCGGAGCATATGCGCGAGGCCGGGTTCGACCCGGACGCGGTGCGCGCGGGCAAGTCGCTGCTCGGGGCGCACAACGTCGCGGCGTATCTGGAGCTGCATATCGAACAAGGCCCGGTGCTGGAGGCGGAGCAACTGCCGGTCGGCATCGTCACCGGCGTTCCCGGCTCCCGCCGGCTGCGCGCCGCCCGGGTGCTGGGGGAATACAATCACTCCGGCGCCACGCCGCGCCGCTATCGCGCGGATGCGGCGATCGCGCTGGCGGAGCTGGCGCACCTGCTGGACGAGCACTGGCTGGCGCTGGAAACGCGGGGCCACGCGCTGGTCTGCACCTTCTGCGTGCTGGCGACGACCGAGGCGGCCGGCTTCACCAAGATCGCCGGAGAGGCGCGGTTCCAGCTTGACGTGCGCAGCGTCGAGCCGGCCAGCGTGGACGCGATATTCGCCGAACTGCACCGGCTGGTCGCCCGGATCGAGGCGCGACGCGGCGTGCGCTTCGACCTCGGCGTGGAGACCGGCAGCGTCGCCAGCCCGATGGATGCCGGCGTGCAGGCGGGTCTGGCGCGCGCGGCGGCGGGGCTGGGCATCGGCTATCGCGCCATGGCTTCCGGTGCCGGGCACGATGCGGCGGCGTTCGCGCAGGCCGGCATCCCGGCCGGGATGCTGTTCGTGCGCAACCAGAACGGCAGCCACAATCCGCATGAGGCGATGCGGATGGAAGATTTCGCCGCCGCCAGCGCCGTGGTGCAGCGCTGGGCGGCGGAAGCGGCCGGGTAGCACGAAAACCGGGCGGTGGGTGGCGGATTAGGCGCTTGTCACCGGAGCGGCGGCGGGGTTGACTGCCGCGTCTTTTTCCAGCCCGAGGGAAGCAATACCGGATGGTCTCTGCCCGTCTTGCCGTCGATATCGGCGGCACCTTCACCGATCTCGCGATCGAACACGCGGGCCAACGCACCACAACAAAGGTCCTGACCACCCAATCCGCGCCCGAGCAGGGCGTGATGGCCGGCATGCGCGCCATCCTGAAGACCGCCGGGTTGCAGCCGGCCGACATCGCCATCGTGATCCATGGCACCACGCTGGCGACCAACGCGATCATCGAACGCAAGGGCGCGCGCACCGCGCTGATCACCACGGAAGGCTTCCGTGACGTGCTGGCGATGGGCAACGAGAGCCGCTACGACCAGTACGACCTCAACATCGCCTTGCCCGAGCCGTTGGTACCCCGCCATCTGCGCCTGCCGGTGCCGGAGCGGCTGGACAACGAGGGCCGGGTGCTGCGCCCGCTGGACGAGGACGCGGTGCGCGCCCTGGTGCCGGTGCTGAAGCGCGAAGCCGTGGAAAGCATCGCCGTCGGCCTGCTGCACGGCTTCGTCAATTCGATGCACGAGCATCGGGTGCGCACGATCCTGGCCGCCGCTTTGCCGGACGTGCCGGTGTCGCTGTCCTCGGAAGTGTCGCCGGAAATGCGCGAGTGGGAGCGTTTTTCCACCACCGCCGCCAACGCCTATGTGCAGCCGCTGATGGCGCGCTATCTACGCCGGCTGGAGGCCGATCTGCGGGACATGGGCGTCGCCGCGCCGATCTTCCTGATGATGTCCGGCGGCGGGCTGACCACGATCGAGACCGCCTGCCGCTTCCCGATCCGTCTGGTGGAGAGCGGCCCGGCGGGAGGCGCGATCTTCTCCGCCCACATCGCCCGGCAATGCGGGGTGGAGAACGTGCTGTCGTTCGACATGGGCGGCACCACGGCGAAGATCTGCCTAATCGATGCCTACAAGCCGCAGACCGCGCGCACCTTTGAGGTCGCGCGCGTTGGGCGGTTCCGCAAGGGCTCGGGCCTGCCGCTGCGCATCCCGGTGATCGAGATGGTGGAGATCGGTGCCGGCGGCGGCTCGATCGCGCATGTCGACAGCATGGGCCGCATCGGCGTCGGGCCGGAAAGCGCGGGCGCCGATCCTGGCCCGGCCTGCTACGGGCGCGGCGGCACGCAGCCGGCGGTGACCGATGCCAATCTGGCGCTGGGCCGCTACGACCCGGCGCGGTTCGCCGGCGGTACCATGAAGCTGGATGCCGACGCGGCGCACGCGGCGCTGGTGGAGCATGTCGGCGGCAAGCTCGGGCTGGACGCGGCGATGGCGGCACTCGGCGTGATCGAGATGGTCGATGAGAACATGGCCAACGCCGCGCGGGTGCATGCGATCGAATCCGGCAAGACCTATGACGGGCGCACACTGATCGCCTTCGGCGGCGGCGGGCCGGTGCATGGCTGCCGGGTGGCGGAAAAGATCGGCATCAACCGCGTGCTGGTGCCCTCGGGCGCCGGCGTCGGCAGTGCCATCGGCTTCCTGCGCGCGCCGGTGGGCTACGAGGTGGTGCGCAGCCTGTATCAGCGTTTCTCGACGTTCGACGTCGAGGCGGTGAACGCGCTGCTGGAGGAGATGGAGGCGGAGGCGTTGCGTGTCGTCGCCGAGGGCAGCTTCGGCGCGCCGACGCGCCAGAACCGGATCGCCTATATGCGCTATGTCGGCCAGGGCCACGAAATCCCGGTCGCGCTGCCGGCGCGGGTGCTGGGCGAGGAAGATGTGGCGGAGATCCGCGCTGCCTACGATGCCGAATATATTCGCTTCTACGACCGCCCGGTGCCCGGATCGGATGTGGAGATCATGAGCTACGCCGTCATGGTGGCGACCGTGCCGGAAGACCTCGAGGACGTGCCGTTGCCCGGCGAGGCGGCGCTGTTCGTGCCCGACGCGGAACCGGTCCGCACCCAGGCGGTGCGCGACACCGTTACCGGCGAGGTCTCGCAATGGGCGATCTACGACCGGGCCAGCCTGAAACCGGGCGTGCGTCTTCCCGGCCCGGCGATCATCGCGGAGGACGAAACCTCCACCCTGATCGGCCCCGGCTGGACCGGCGGCATCAACGGGCTTGGCTACATCGAGCTGGTGAAGGAGACCGCGTGATGTCCATCGAAAGCGATGCGCTGGCAAAGATCCAGCGCCAGATCATGTGGAACCGTCTGATCGCGGTGGTGGAGGAGCAGGCGCAGATCATGATCCGCACAGCCTTCTCCACCACGGTGCGCGAGGCCGGCGACCTGTCGGCCGGCATTTTCGACCTGCAAGGCCGGATGATGGCGCAGGCGGTGACGGGAACGCCGGGTCACGTCAACTCGATGGCCGAGAGCGTGGGGCACTTCCTGAAGAAATTTCCCATCGAAACGATGCGGGAAGGCGACCACTACATCACCAACGATCCGTGGCTGGGCACCGGGCATCTGCACGACCTGACCGTGGTCACGCCCGCGTTCCGCGACGGCGCCATCGTCGGGCTGTTCGCCAACACCGCACATGTGATCGATGTGGGCGGCCTCGGCATGGGGCCAGAGGGGCGGTCGGTGTTCGAGGAAGGGATCTACATCCCGGTCCTGAAATGCTTCGACCAGGGCGTGCCGAACGAGACCTTCTTCGACTTCATGCGCGCCGGCTCGCGCCTGCCGGTGGAACTGGAGGGCGACATCTACTCGCTGTGCGCCTGCAACGACGCCGCGGCGCGGCGGCTGGTGCAGATGATGGACGAGTTCGCGATGGACAGCCTCGATCCGCTGGCCGCCTTCATCTTCGACAGCTCGCACCGCGCCACGCTGGCCGAGATCGCCAAGCTGCAATGCGGGGTGTTCCGCAACGAAATCAGCTCCGACGGCTATGACGAGCCGGTGACGCTGCGCGCGGAGATGAGCATCCTGTATGACGCGATCGAGGTGGATTTCGCCGGCACCTCCGGCCTGTCCTCGCGCGGCATCAACGTGCCGCCGGCCTACACGCGCGCCTATGCCAGCTTCGGGCTGAAGGTGGTGATCGCGCCGGAGATTCCGAACAACTGGGCCTCGTTGGCGCCGTTCCGGATGAAGATCCCGGAAGGCTGCATCCTGAACGCGCCGCATCCCTATCCGGTGTCGGTGCGCCATGTGATCGGCCATCTGCTGCCGGACCTGATGATGGGCTGCCTGCACCAGACGATCCCGGCGCGCGTCGTCGCCGAAGGGGCTTCCTCGTTGTGGAACCCGCCGCTGCGGGGCGGATCGGGCGTGTCCGGCCAGGCGCGCAGCAACCGCCCGGTGGTGTCGGATTTCGAGATCATCACCTTCAATTCCGGCGGCACCGGCGCGCGGCCGACGCTGGACGGGCTGGACGCGACGGCGTTCCCGTCGGGCGTGCGCACCATGCCGGTGGAAGCGACCGAGAACGTCGCCCCGGTCATCATCTGGCGCAAGGAACTGCGCGAGGATAGCGGCGGCGCCGGGCGCACCCGCGGTGGCATGGGCCAGGTGATGGTGATCGCCACCAAGGGCGATCTGGAATTCGCGGTCAATGCGAGCTTTGACCGCGTGGCCAATGCGCCGAAGGGCCGGGAAGGCGGGTTGTCCGGCGCGCCGGGCGTGGTGCGGCTGTCGGGCGGGCAGAAGCTGCGCACCAAGGGGCTGCAGATCATCCCCGATGGCGAGCGGCTGATCCTGGAACTGCCCGGCGGCGGCGGCATGGGCGATCCCACCGCGCGCGATCCCGCCAAGGTCGCGCGCGACGTGCGCGACGGGC
>PKWQ01000053.1 GCA_003133265.1 Acetobacteraceae bacterium | reverse complement strand
GCCCGACGACGTGCTGGACATCGCCGAGGCGTTGCTGAACTGCCGCCCGCTGCTGTTGCGGACCACCGCCACTCTTGCCGATCAATGACCCGAGCCGATAGGAACAGCGCATGATCGACCTGGATTTTGCCCGGCTGCGCGCCACCCCGGCCGCCACCGACCCGTTCGCCCATGTCGTGGTACCCGCGTTCGTGCCGCCGGCCAGCCTGGCCGCCGTGGTGGCGGCGCTGCCGCCGATCGGCAATGGCGGCTCCTATCCGCCCGGCTCGCTACGCCTTGGCCCGGCGGCGCAGGAGTTGGTACGCGCGATGGAAGGCCCGGAACTGCGCGCGGCGATCGCCGGGAAATTCGGCCTCGACCTGTCCGACGCGCCGACCATGCTGACGATCCGCGGCCGCACGCGGGAAAAGGACGGCCGCATCCATTGCGACTCGACGGCCAAGCGGGTGACCGTGCTGCTGTATCTGAACCCGGACCCGGACCGCTTCACCGCCCATCAGGGCTGCCTGCGGCTGCTGCGCGGACCGAACGACATCGAGGATTACGCGGTCGAAGTGCCGCCGGTGAACGGCACCCTGCTGGTGTTCCCGAACGGCCCGGCCACCTGGCACGGCCACAAGCAGTTCGTCGGCGAGCGCTACGCGATCCAGCTGAATTACATGACGAACGACGACAAGGCGCGCTCGGAACTGCGCCGGCATCGGGTTTCGGCGTTCCTGAAACACATGATCGGGGCAGGGTAGGCGCCGGCTATTCCCGCCGCAGCACCTTGTCGGTGATGAAGCTCGACAGCCCGCCGGCGACGAAATCGCGGCGCAGCGCCATCTCGTCGTAATCCTCGCGCAGCCAGTCCAGGAACGGCTTCTTGCCTTCACCTTCCTGGGCGTAGCGGATGAAGAAGGCGTCCAGGATGCCGGTGCGCGAGCGGCTGAAATGGCCGAAGCGCCAGGACAGCTGCGCCAGCGCCTGCGCGGCGGTGCCGCCGTTGAACAGGATGAACAGGCCGGATGCCAGCCCCGCCCGGTCGGCGCCGGACTTGCAGTGGATCAGCGCCGGCTCCACCAGGGTTTCGGCGATCCGCGCCAGATCGAGGATGCGGTCCTTGTGCGGCGCGCCGCGGCTCTCGAAGGCGCGGTCGATATGGATCAGCCCGAGCCGGGCCGCCGCATCGCGCGACAGCGCGTCCGAGCCGCATTGGCGGTGGCCGCGCAGATTGATCACCGTGCGCACCCCATAGCGGCGCTTGGCCGCCGCCAGACGCGCCGGCGTCGGATGGTTGCAGCGGTAGATGCGCCCGGGGATGACGGCGGCGAAATTGTCCCACAGCAGGCGGAACACGGCATGGTCGACGAACAGGCTGTCGGTCCACGCGCGTGCCCGATCGCGCGTGGAGGTCAGGCTACCGCTGAACATGGCGATCCGGGCATGACGGATCGATACTGAAGATGACTTGTATCAGACCTGACGCTCGACGATCAGCTGCTTGATCTTGCCAATCGCCTTGGCGGGATTGAGGCCCTTCGGGCAGGTCTCGGTGCAGTTCATGATGGTGTGGCAGCGATACAGCTTGAACGGGTCTTCCAGCGCATCCAGCCGTTCGCCGGTATATTCGTCGCGCGAGTCCGCGATCCAGCGATAGGCCTGCAACAGCACCGCCGGGCCCAGATAGCGGTCGCCGTTCCACCAGTAGCTCGGGCACGAGGTCGAGCAGCAGAAGCACAGGATGCACTCCCACAGGCCGTCCAGCTTGGCGCGCTCTTCCTTCGATTGCAGCCGCTCCGCGTCCGGCGGCGGCGGCGTGTCGGACTTCAGCCAGGGCTCGACGCTGCGATACTGGGCGTAGACCTGCGACAGGTCGGGCACCAGATCCTTCACCACCGGCATGTGCGGCAGCGGGTTGATCCGCACCGCGCCCTTCACCTCCTCGATCGGCTTCAGGCAGGCGAGCGTGTTGGTGCCGTCGATGTTCATCGCGCAACTGCCGCAGATGCCCTCGCGGCAGGAGCGGCGGAAGGTCAGCGACGGATCGACCTCGTTCTTGATCTTGATCAGCGCGTCCAGAACCATCGGACCGCAGCTGTCGAGGTCGATCTCGTAGGTGTCGGTGCTGGGATTGGCCCCGTCGTCGGGGTTCCAGCGGTAGATCTTGAACTCCCGGACGTGCGTGGCACCGGCGGGAGCCTTGAAGGTCTTGCCCTTGCCGACGCGGCTGTTGGCGGGCAGCATGAACTCGGCCATGGTTTGGTTTTCCGTTCCGTCAGTAGACGCGCTTTTTCGGCGGGAACACCGACACGTCGTTGGTCAGCGTCTGCATCTTCACCGGGCGATAGCCGAGCGTCACCTTGCCGGCATCGTCGCACCAGGCGAGCGTGTGCTTCATCCAGTTCTGGTCGTCGCGCTCCGGGAAGTCGTCGTGCGCGTGCGCGCCACGGCTTTCATGGCGGGCCTCGGCGCCGACCATGGTGGTCATGGCGTTGGCCATCAGGTTCTGCAACTCCAGCGCCTCCATCAGGTCGCTGTTCCAGATCAGGCTGTGATCGGCGACCGACATGTCGGACAGGCTGTCCCAGACCTTGTGGATCTTCTCCACGCCGGCCTTCAGCGTGACGCTGTTGCGGAACACCGCCGCGTGGTTCTGCATGGTGCGCTGCATGTCCAGGCGGATGTCGGCCACCTTGCTGGCGCCCTTGGCGTGGCGGGTGCGGTCGAAGCGATCGAGCGTCGCGTCGCCGGCCTTGTCCGGCAGCGCCGGCTGGCTGGCGCCGGGCTTGAGGATCGACGCCGCACGGAGAGCGGCCGCGCGGCCGAACACGACGATATCGAGCAGCGAGTTGCAGCCAAGCCGGTTGGCACCATGCACCGACACGCAGGCCGCCTCGCCCACCGCCATCAGGCCGGGCACGATGGCATTCGGATCGTCGGCGGTCGGGCGCAACACCTCGGTATGCACGTTCGTCGGAATACCACCCATGTTGTAATGCACGGTCGGCAGCACCGGGATCGGCTCCTTGGTCACGTCGACGCCAGCGAACACCTTGGAGGTCTCGGAAATCCCCGGCAGGCGCTCGGCCAGCAGGTCCGCGCCCAGATGCTCCAGATGGAGCATGATGTATTCCTTGTTCGGGCCGCAGCCGCGTCCGGCGGCGATCTCCAGCGTCATCGAGCGCGAGACCACGTCGCGCGAGGCGAGGTCCTTCGCGGTCGGCGCGTAGCGCTCCATGAAGCGCTCGCCCTCGCTGTTGGTCAGATACCCGCCCTCGCCGCGCGCGCCCTCGGTGATCAGGCAGCCGGCGGGGAAGATGCCGGTGGGGTGGAACTGCACGAACTCCATGTCCTGCAACGGCAGGCCGGCGCGGGCAACCATGCCGTTGCCGTCGCCGGTGCAGGTATGGGCGGAGGTGCAGGACAGGAAGGCGCGGCCGTAGCCGCCGGTGGCCAGCACCACGGTCTGGGCGCGGAAGCGATGGATCGCGCCGTCTTCCAGGTTCCAGGCGATCACGCCGCGGCAGACGCCAGCGGCATCCATGATCAGGTCGAGGGCGAAGTACTCGACGAAGAACTCCACCTCATGGCGCAGGCTCTGCTGATACAGCGTGTGCAGGATGGCATGGCCGGTGCGGTCGGCGGCGGCGCAGGCGCGCCGCGCCGGCGACTTGCCGTACTCCATCATGTGGCCGCCGAACGGGCGCTGGTAGATCTTGCCGTCCTCGGTGCGGCTGAACGGCACGCCGAAATGCTCCAGCTCGTAGACCGCCGGCGCCGCCTCGCGGCACATATATTCGATGGCGTCCTGGTCACCCAGCCAGTCCGACCCCTTGACGGTGTCGTACATGTGCCAGCGCCACTCGTCCTGATCCATGTTCCCCAGCGAGGCGCTGATGCCGCCCTGCGCCGCCACGGTGTGGCTGCGGGTGGGGAATACCTTGGTGATACAGGCGGTCTTCAGCCCCGCGGCACCCATGCCGAGCGTGGCACGCAGCCCCGACCCGCCGGCCCCGACCACCACCACGTCGTAGGTGTGATCAATGACGTTATAGGCCCGCGAGGATGGCATCGTGATCGCGTTCATCGTCCGCCCGTCCGTTCAGGGGCGCGCCGGTTCGGCGCCATGCCCCGTTTCTGCCAATATCTGTTGTGCCTCGACGCCCGGCCTACAGCCCGACCCGCAGGATCGAGACGATCGCGGCCAGCGCGAGCAGGACCGTTCCGCCCTTCATCACCAGCAGCACGGCCAGCCGTTTGCCTTCGTGGGGCACATAATCCTCGATGATCACCTGCAGGCCCATCTGCATGTGCTGGAACGTCGTCACCACCAGGGCCAGCAGCAGCACCAGGGTCAGCGGGCCGCTCATCCACGCCACCACCACTTCGTACGGGGCACCGCCATGGGCGATCACGTTCCAGATGAACCAGAGCGTCAGCGGCACCAGCGCGATCGAGGTCAAGCGCTGCACCCACCAGTGGTGCGCGCCGGACTTCGCCCCGCCCAGGCCGCGCGCGCGGCCGAGTGCCGAGCGCATGATGTTGATCTGGATGTCCTTCTGATCGGCCATCGCTCAGCCCCCCACCAGAACCGCGATCCAGACCAGCACCGTGCATACGGCGGTGCAGGCCACGACCGCCAGGCCGCTCCGGACATAGCTCTGGCGCTCGAACCCCCCGCCGGCGTCCCAGACCAGATGCCTGATGCCGTTAAAGAAATGGTAGAACAGGGCCACGGTCCAGCCGAGCAGCATCAACCGCCCGATCCAGGAATACAGGAAGTCCTGGACCGTGCCGAACGCCTCGGGCGAGGTCGCGGCGGCCACCAGCCACCACACCATCAGCAGGGTTCCCGCCGCCAGCCCGACGCCAGCGAAACGGTGGAAGATCGACAGGAGCGAGGTGAGTTGCGGCTTGTAGATCATCAAATGCGGCGACAGCGGCCGGCGGACCAGCTTGCCATCGGAATTGCGCGCTATCATCAGCGCTTCTCGTACGTCCTTCACGGATCGCTCCCCTTCACGGATCGCTCCATCGGCTTGTCG
>PKWQ01000358.1 GCA_003133265.1 Acetobacteraceae bacterium | reverse complement strand
CCGACCCCGACGGGAAGCTGGCGCACCGGACGCTGGAGGCAACCGCGCCGGGCCGGGCCGTCACCACCCTGCCGGCCATCACGCCCGGCGTCTGGCAGGCGAGCGACGGGGTTCGCACCGCCTATGCCGCCGCCGGTGCCGCCAATCCGCCGGAACTGGCCGACCTGCGCGCCACCGCCACGGTGCTGGCGCCGCTGGCGCGCGCCTTTGGCGGCGGCGTGCATTGGCTGGCGGCCAGCTCGCCGGGTGCCGCGCCCATCGTACCCGAACTGCGCCGCACCGAGCCCGAACGCACCGCCTCCGGCAGCGCCTGGATCGGGCTCGAACGCCGGCACGACCATCTGGTGACCGGCATCGCCAGCCTTGCCCTGCTGCCCGCCTGGATCGCGCTGCCGGCGATGCTGGGGCTGTTATTGGCCGCCTGGCGACGGGAGGGCGCATGATGCGTATTGGCTTCTGGTGGCTGAAACGCGGTTGAGCTAGTATGGCGCCCATGACCCGTTCCCTGATCCGCGTGGCGCTGCTCGGCGCCCTCTCAAGCTTCGTCGCGCACAGCGCGCTGGCGCAGATGGACCCCAACATGGCGCCCGGCAACACGCCGAGCGCCAAAGGCGCCAGAGCCAACGCCACGCCGCGGGTCGCCCCGCAGGCGGCGGCGCTGCCGGGCAGCAAGAGCGAGAAATTCCCCGCCGCGCCGGCGGAACGCGCGGCGACCGAGATGGGGCCGAACGAGGCGCTGTTCGACTCCATCAATCGCGGCGACCTGAAGGCCGCGCGCGACGCGATCGGCCGTGGCGCCGAACTGGACAGCCAAAATATCCTGGGCATGACGCCGATGGAGCTGTCGGTCGATCTCGGCCGCAACGACATCTCGTTCCTGCTGCTCTCCCTGCGCGGCGCCGATAGCGCCAAGACCGCCAGGACGGCCGACAAGGGTTCGGCCAAGGCCGCTGCCGCCAAGCCCACGGCGCCGGCCAAGCCGGCCAGCCAACCCGCGGCGCAGATCGCCAAGGCACCGATGCCGGCCGCGCCGACGCCCCCGCGCCAGTTCGCCAGCGATGGCGGCGCGCCGATCCCGAACGCTGGCTTCCTGGGCTTTAACGCGCGGTAATCGCCGCGCGCCTACCCCTTGGCCCCCCCGCCTGTCAGTCGGTCGGGGCGATCGGCGGCGCGGTCAATGCGCGGCAATGCGGCGCGAAGCGCAGATGCGCGCCGGTGCGGGCCTGCAATTCCTCGTGGCTCATGCCCGCCAGCACCTCGCGCACCAGGAAGCCTTGCGGCGTCACGTCCACCACGGCGATGTCGGTGTAGATGCGGCTGACGCAGCGCACCGCGGTCAGCGGCAGCACGCAGTGCTTCAGCAGCCGGGGCTCTCCCTTGCGGGTGTTGTGCTCCATGATCACCCACACCTGACGGGCGCAGGCGGCGAGATCCATCGCGCCGCCGACCAGCGGCCCCTTGTGGCCGACGCGCATGTCCCAGTTGGCCATGTCGCCGTTCTCCGCCACCTCGAAGCAGCCGAGCACGGTCACGTCGATATGCCCGCCGCGGATCATCGCGAAGGAGNNGCCAGCGGGCCGCAGCCGATGATGCCGTTCTCCGCCTGGATGAACACGTCGCGCCCTTCCGGCACGTAGTCCGACGACAGCACGGGAATGCCGAGGCCGAGATTGACCAGCATGCCATCCTCGATGTCCTGCGCCGCGCGCCAGGCCATCTGGAAACGGTTCAGCGGTTCCATCGCATCAGCCTCCCACCGCGACGACGCGGTCGACATAGACACCGGGCAGTTGCACGTCCGGCTGCGGGATCGGCTCGTCCTCGAACACCCGCACCTCCGCCACCGTCAGCTTCGCCGCGGTCGCCATCGCCGGGCCGAAATTCTGCTGCGCGTAGCGGAACGCCAGGTTGCCGTAACGGTCGGCGCGGTCGGCGCGGATGATCGCCAGATCGCCGATGATCGCCTCCTCCAGCACATGCTCGCGGCCATGGAAGGTGCGAACCTCCTTGCCCTTGGCCAGCTCCGTGCCGTAGCCGACCGGCGTGTAGAACGCGGGAATGCCGGCGCCGCCGGCGCGGANNCAGATCACCTTGCGGACCTGCCGCTTCTCGATCAGCAGATGCGTCAGCGAATAGGGATGGGTGGCGGAATTGACCACCAGCGTCAGATCCTTCACCGCCAACTCACTCAGTGCCCTGATCAGCTCGTTGGCGAAGCCCGCGCCGCCGAAGCCGGAGATCAGCACCACGGCACCGTCGCGTACATCCGCGAGCGCCGTGGCGGCGGAATTGACCCGCTTGTCGATCGCCATCCGTTCCCCCTTATTTTCCGGTTGCGAGTGTAGCATTCGCCGCGCGAGACGGGTCAAGGCGGGGCGGCTTGGCGGGGCGGCGGTTCGGTGCCAGATTCCGCTGATTGTTCGGAGAACGTCCCATGATGACACTGCACTGGTCGCCGCGCTCGCCCTATGTCCGCAAGGTGATGATCGCCGCGCACGAGATGGGGTTGGCCGACCGGCTGCATTGCGTGCGCACCCTGGTCGGCGGCACCACGCCGCATCTGGAGCTGATGCGGGACAACCCGCTGGGCAAGATCCCCACTCTGGTGCTGGAAGACGGCACGGTTATCTACGATTCGCCGGTGATCTGCGAGTATCTGGACACGCTGCACACCGGCGCAAAACTCTATCCCGCTGGCGGCCCCGAGCGGCTGACCGCGCTGCGCCGCCACGCGCTGGGCAGCGGCATGATCGACATGGGACTGCTGGCGCTCGGCGAACGCGCCCGCCCGGAGGAACGGCGGTCGCAGCCGCATATAGAGCTGTGGCTGACGAAGCTGCGCTCGGCCGTCGGCGCGCTGGAGCAGGAAGCCGACGCGATAGCGGCAACCGCGTTCAACATCAGCGACGTCGCCATCGGCGTGGCGCTGGGTTATCTGGATTTCCGTTTCGATTTCCTGCAATGGCGCGAGGGCCATCCACGGCTGACGGCATGGTACGAGGGTTTTGCCGCCCGCCCGTCGGTACGGGCGAACCTGCCCGCCGAAGGCTGACGACGCGTCCGGGCAGAGCGAATTCCTATTCACTTTTGGCCCCGTTCTGGGCATTGTCCGCCTCTCAAAAAAAACGAACGCTCTCAGGGAGACCTAGAATGACCATGACGACACGGCGCATCGTGCTGGGCACGCTGGCGGCCTCGCCGCTGGCGATGCCGGGCATCGTCCGCGCGCAAAGTACCTCGAAACCAGTGCGGATCGGACTGCTCAGCGATATGGGCGGCCCGTACCGCGACGTCGGCGGCCCCGGCAATCATGTCGCGGTGGAACTGGCGATCGAGGATTTCGGCGGCTCGGTGCTCGATCGGCCGATCGAGATCCTCCAGGCGGACTGCCAGGACAAACCGGACGTCGCCGCGGCGCTGGCCCGCGAATGGGCCGATTCAGGCGTCGACGTGCTGGCGGACGGCGCGGCGAGTTCGTCTGGTCTCGCGATCCAGCAGATCGCGCGCGAGAAGAAGCGCATCTACCTGATCACCGGGCCGGCGACGTCGGACATGACCGGCAAGCAATGCTCGCCGTACGGCATCCACTGGACCTACGACACCTACGCGCTGGCCAGCGGCACCGGACGAGCGCTGACCAAGACCGGCGGCGACAGCTGGTTCTTCATCACCGCGGACTATGCGTTCGGCTATGCGCTGGAACGCGACAGCATGAACGCGGTGAAGGCGGCCGGGGGCAAGGTGCTGGGCCAGGTCCGCGCTCCGCTCGGCACGACGGATTTCTCCAGTTATCTGATTCAGGCACGCGCCTCCGGCGCCAAGGTCATCGGGCTGGCGAACGCGGGAACCGACGCGCAGAACTGCATCAAGCAGGC
>PKWQ01000202.1:23502-23678 GCA_003133265.1 Acetobacteraceae bacterium | reverse complement strand
CAGGATGGCGGCCAGCGCGATCCACAGCAGGATCAGCGGATCGAACCGTTTCCAGGCCCTGGGCCGCGATGCCGTTATGGTGGGCTCTGCGGCTACCTGCGCGCGCATGTATTCCTCAACTGCCAAACGTATCGCGCCACTGCTCGATCACTTCCGGCACGCCCTTGCCGATCTCC
>PKWQ01000202.1:6003-23400 GCA_003133265.1 Acetobacteraceae bacterium | reverse complement strand
ATCGGGTTGCCCTTGTCGGCCGAGAGCAGGACACCCGACAGCGGCGCGCAGCCGAGCTTGCGCTCGCCGGCGTTCATCATGGTGATGGGGTCGAGGCCGGACCGGCCGATCTGCGGGCGGTTGGCCGCCAGCTTGTCGAAATACTCCCAGCCATAGAGTTGGCGCATCGCCAGTACCCACTGGCCGGTGTAGCCGCTGAAGGCCGGATGCCCGGTCGCCGTCTGGTTCTTCCATTTCGCCGCATGCATGTCGGGCCAGTTGGTCGGCGCATCCGCCGCCGGGACCAGCTTGGTGTTGTAGGCGAGCACATGCAGGGTGGAGGTGGTGGGGTAGTAGAGGCCGTCCTCGCCGAGCCCCTTGAAGGCGGGCGCCAGACCGGCGGCATTCTGCGGGGTGAACGGCGCCAGCGCCTTCTTCGCCTTCAAAGCCGGATAGTGGGAGATGTCGGTGGAGCTGAACACGTCGCNNACAGCCGCTCGTACGCCACCTGGCCGGTGGTGCGCATCACCGTGACCTTGATGCCGGGATAGCGGGCGGTGAATGCCTTGCCCACCAGTTCCGCCGTCTCGCCGTCGATCTGCGCGATGTACCAGGTCAGGCCGCCTTCCTTGCGGGCGGCCTCCTCCAGCGCACCGAGATCGGCCCGTACCGGGCGCGAAAAGGCGGCCACGGCGCCGAACGCGCCAATGGCCATGGCCTGACGTCTGGTCACGATCTTGAGCATGTCCGTCCCCTCAGTCCGATTTTGTCCCGCAGTGTGAAGGATACGGCCGCGATTGGCCAGTGCGGGTTAACCGATCCGATTCAACTGCCGAACGTGTCCCGCCACTGCTCGATCACCTCGGGAATGCCCTTCTCGATATCGGATACCGTGAGCCGGATCAGCTTCACCTCGGTGAACGGCTTGGCGCCGGTCAGCGGCTTCACTTCCGGACGCAGCGACTCACCGCGCATCTTCACCGAGATGCGCGCCGCCTCCTCGCTGAGCAGGAAGTCCATGAACAGCCGCGCGGCGTTCGGGCTCTTCGCTTTCGCCATCACCGCCGAGGGCGAGACGATCAGCACCGCGCCATCCGTCGGATAGATCAGGCCGAGCGGGTTGCCCTTGTCCATGCTCAACAGCGTGGTGCCGGAGGGACCGGCGGCCACGGAGCGCTCGCCGGAGTTGAGCATGGTGACGGTGTCGTTCACCGAACGGCCGATCTGCGGCTTGTTCTTCTCCAGCTTCTCGAAAAACTCCCAGCCGTACAGCTTGCGCATCGCCGCCACCCAGGTGCCGACATAGCCGCTGAACGCCGGGTGTCCGACCGAGACCTTGTTCTTCCATTTCGGGTCCAGCAGGTCGGGCCAGTTCTTCGGCGCATCCTCCGGCTTCACCAGCTTGGCATTGTAGGTGATCAGCACCAGACCGGCCGAGGTGGGGTAGAAATAGCCATCGGGATCGAGGCCCTGGAACTCCGGGCTCACCTTGGCGGCCGCCTCGGGCACGTATTTGGCGAACACGCCCTTCGGTTTCAGCGCCACGTAGTGGCCGATATCGGTGGAGCTGAACACGTCGCATTGCGGCGAACCGTTCTTCAGGTCTTGCAACAGCCGCTCGTACGCCACCTGCGCGGTGGTGCGGATCACCGTGACCTTCAGGCCGGGATAGCGGGCGGAGAAGCCGCGCCCGAACGCCTCGGCGGTCTCGCCGTCGGTGTGGGCGGTGTACCAGGTCAGGCCGCCTTCCTTGCGCGCGGCGTCCTCGATCGCCGCCAGATCGGCGCGCGCCGGGCGCGGCAGGGCGGCGAGGGCGCCGGCGGCACCGAGGCCGGCGATGGCGTGGCGTCTGGTTACGTGTGTCGACATGTTTTTCTCTCCTGCGTCACGAATGGACGCGTCAGCTTCCGAATGTATCGCGCCATTGCTCGATCACCTCGGGAATACCCACCAGCAGCTCCGCGACGGAGAGCTGGAAGGTCTTCACCTCGGAAAGCGGCCTGGCACCGGGCAACGGCTTGACCTCGGGGCGCAGCGGTTCGGCGCGGGTCTTCGCGGCGATATGCGCCGCCTCCTCGCTCATCAGGAATTCCATGAACAGCCGCCCGGCATTTGGGTGCGGCGCCTTGGCCATCACCGCCGATGCCGCGACGATCAGCAGGGCGCCGTCGGTCGGGTAGTTCACCGCCAGCGGGTTGCCCTTGTCGGCGCTCATCAGCGTCGCGGTCGCCGACCCGGCGGCGACGGAGCGTTCCCCGGCGGTCAGCATGGTGGCGGTGTCGATGATGGAGCGGCCGATCTGTGGGCGGTTCTTCTCCAGCTTTTCGAAATACTGCCAGCCGTACAGCTTGCGCATCGCCAGCACCCAGGTGCCGACGAAGCCGCTGAACGCCGGATGGCCGACCGAGACCTGGCGGTTCCATTGCGGCTCCAGCAGGTCGGGCCAGTTGCGCGGCGCGTCCGCGGGTTTCACCTTCAGCGTGTTGTAGGAAATCAGCACCAGCCCGGCGGTGGTGGCGTGGTAGAACCCGTCCTTGTCGACGTCGCGGAATTCCGGGCTGAGCCTTGCCGCGTTCTGCGGCACGTAATGGGCCAGCAGGCCGCGCTGCTTCAGCGTCTCGTCATGGCCGGGATCGGTGGAGGCGAACACGTCGCATTGCGGCGAGGCGTTCTTGATCTCCTGCGTCAGCCGTTCATATGCCACCTGCGCGGTGGTACGCACGACATTGACCCGGATGCCGGGATAGCGCGCGGTGAAGGTGCGCCCGATCAGCTCGGCGGTTTCGCCATCTACCTGCGCGGTGTACCAGGTCAGCCCGCCCTCGCGCCGTGCCGCTTCCTCCAGCGCGCCGAGATCCACCGCCCCGGCATCGGCAACGGCCGGGCCGGGCATGGCAGCGGTGACGGCGAGGCTTCCGAGCAAGCCGGCGACATTCCTACGTGCGATCTTCGGTGCCATGGCGGTCTCCGATCCGGTGATTAGGTGGCGTGTCTGCTCGGCGGCCGTGTCCTCAATTCACGATCTTGTCGCGGTGCAATTCGGCGATGCGCTCGGGTGAATAGCCGAACTGGGTCAGCACGTCGTCGGTCTGCTCGCCCGATTGCGGCGGTTGCAGGCGCAGCTTCGGCGTTTCGCCGTCGATGGTGAAGGGCATCGACGGCAGCTTCGCCCACACGCCGTTCACCATGCGGGTGTTCATCATGCGGCCATGCGCGTTTAATTGCGGATCGTCGAACAGGTCCGACGGCCGGCGCACCGGAGAGAACGGGATGGAGGCGCGGTCCATGATGACGGCCAGACCATCGAGACTGTGCGCGCGCGTCACCTCGGCGACGATTTCGCGCAGCGCCGGGCGGTTCGCCACTCGGTTGTTGTTGGAGGTGAAGCGCGGGTCGGCGAGCAGCTCCGGACGCAGGAACGCCTCGCAGAAGGCGCGCCAGTGATTGTCCGAGGTGATGCCGATGAACAGGGATTGCTCGTCGGCGGTCACGAACACCTCGTAGATGCCCCAGGCGCTGCCACGCGCCGGCATCGGCGGCGTCGGCTCGCCGGTGACGGCCTCCCCGGCCATGTGCTGCGCGACCAGGAACGCCGAGGACTCATACAGCGAACTGATGACCTGCCGGCCGCGCCCGTCGGCGTCGCGCTGGCGCAGGGCGGCGAAGATCGCGATCACCCCCATCACGCCGCCCATGATGTCCACCACCGAGGCACCCGCGCGCAGCGGCCGCCCGGGCGGACCCGTCATGTAGGCGAGGCCGGTCATGTATTGCACGATCTCGTCCAGCGCCGGACGGTGCTCGTACGGGCCGGGCAGGAAACCCTTCAGCGCGCAGAAGATCAGGCGCGGGTTGATCGCATGCGCCGCCTCCCACCCGAGCCCCATGCGGTCCAGCGTGCCCGGACCGAAATTCTCCACCAGGATGTCGGCGCGGCGGATCAGATCGTGCGCGACCTTGAGCCCGTCCGAGGATTTCAGGTCGATGCAGATGCTGCGCTTGTTGCGGTTGAAATAGGAGAAGAACCCGGCGGCGAACCCGCGCAGCTTGCGCGTGCGGTCGCCGTCGGGTGCCAGTTCCACGCGGATCACGTCGGCCCCGAGATCGGCCAGCACCAGGCCGCAGGACGGCCCCATCACCGTGTGGGTGAGTTCGAGGACGACGATGCCGGCCAGCGGCGGTAACGACATTAGTTGAGCATCCACGGCGCGTTGTGTTCGGCGGCGATGGCGCGGACCTTCTCGAACAATCCCTTGCCGATGGGGATGCCGTCCCGCATGCGCACTGCCGCATTTTTCCGCTCCGGGTCGCCGGCGACCATCACAGGCTTGGCGGGGTCGATCGGTGTGGTGGCGCGCAGCGAATCGCAGAACCCCGTGACGTCGGCACGGAAGTCCGCGGGGTCGCGGAACAGGCCGGGGTCGATGGCCATGAAGAAATGACCGATGTCCTGGCCCCAGGGTTGTTTCATGTGCATCGGCGAGGTGATCAGAGTGGCGCCGGACAGGCAGGCGCCCAGGATGTTCACCATCGCCGACAGTCCGTAGCCCTTGTAGTTGCTGCCCTCCGGCGTGCCGCCGAGCGGCGTGAGTGAGCCGCCCTTCTGGGTGGCTTCCTGCGGGTCGGTGCTGGGCTGGCCGTCCTTGGTCACCACCCAGCCGGGCGGGCAGGGCAGTCGTTCGTTGAACTTGTTACGAATCTTGCCGGCCGCGACCGTGGTGGTCGCCATGTCCAGCAGGAACGGCTCGCCGTCGCGGCCGGGGGCTGCGAACGCCAGCGGGTCGGTGCCGAGGCGGGCTTCCGCGCCGAAGGTGGGCGCGACCTGCTTGCCCGATGCGCTGGTGGTCACCATGCCGATCAGCCCGGCATCGGCGGCCATCTTGGCGTAGAAGCCGCAGGCACCGAAATGCGCGGAGTTGCGCACGCTGGAAATCGCCATGCCGGTGATTTTCGCCTTGGCGATCGCCGTATCCATGGCGAAGCGCGAGGTGAGATGGCCGAGTCCGGCATTGCCGTCGATCAACGCGGAGACCGGCGTTTCCTTGATGATCTTCGGCTGCGCGGCGATGTTCAGCCGGCCCTGTTTCCAGCGTTCGTGATACACTGTCAGCATCGAGAAGCCGTGGCTGTCGATGCCGTGCAGATCGGCCCATGCCATGATTTCCGCCGTGCGGTCGGCGTCGGATTTGGCCATGCCCCAACTGATCAGGATCGCCTCGATCTGGGCGCGGTGGGTTGCATAAGATGCCGGCATCTTGCTGTTTCTCCGTGTGGTCGTTTGTCGGAATAATTTCTGTCAGGGGGAGGCGAAGCTAATCGGGTCGCTGCTCATGCGCTGCACGCGCCAGCCCTCGGCGGTGGGCACCAGTTTGACGCGGATTGTGCGGATGTTCTCGATGCCGTTGAACGGTGCCGGGCCGGTGAGCGGCGATCCGCTGTCGTAGCGCGCCACCAGCATATAGGCGGTCACCTCCGCGCTGCCGTCGGCGGCGATGTCGGCGAACAGGTTGCTGAGCAGGTGGTGGATCACCAGTGTTGGCGCGCGCTTGCCCAGCGCTTCCAGGATCGCGGCTTCGCCGGACAGCTGCGCGCCCTGGCGGTGCCAGACGCCACCCGGCGCCATCAGGGCGGCGATGGCCTTGTAATTGCGGTCGTCCAGATGGCGATAGAAGCGGGTGACGGTTTGCACTGCCGTGGCGGCGGAAAGGTCTGCTGGCATGGTCGCCTCCTTCTTGATTGGCCGCTCAGGTCGTCTTGCCGAGCAGTCTAGCCGCTCCGCCGGCTGGGGCCAGAGCGGTCGGTCGGCGCTACAGACCGAGATAGGCCTTGCGCACGTAATCGTTGGCCAGCAATTCCCTGGTCGGTCCGGCGGCCATGATCCGCCCGGTTTCCAGCAGATAGCCGCGCGAGGCGAGCCGCAGCGCCATGGCCGCGTTCTGCTCCACCAGCAGAATGGCCACGCCGTCGCGGTGGATGGCGCGCATGGTGCGTGACAGTTCCTGCACCATCAGCGGCGCGAGACCGACGGTGGGTTCGTCCACCAGCAGCAGCCGGGGCCGCGCCATCAGGCCGCGGGCGAAGGCGAGTATCTGCTGCTCGCCGCCCGACAGGCTGCCGGCGCGCTGCTTCTGCCGGGCTTGCAGGATCGGGAAGCGCGCGAACATCGCCTCCCGGTCGGCGGCTATGCCAGCGGAGTCGCGGCGCTTGAAGGCGCCGATCTCCAGGTTCTCGCGCACGGTCATGCGCGGAAACAGCCGCTTGCCCTCCGGCACATGCACGATGCCCATGTCGAGGCGCTTGCGCGGGGGAATGGTATCGATGCGCTCGCCGGCGAAGCGGATCTCTCCCGCCGCCGTCGGATTGAGGCCGGAGATGGCGCGCAGGCAGGAGGTTTTGCCCGCGCCGTTGGCGCCGATCAGCGTGACGATCTCGCCCTCCGCCACGTTCAGCGAGACACCGCTCAATACTCGTGCGGTGCCGTATTCCATGGCGAGGGCGCGGATTTCAAGCAGCATCGTGGGAATCCACGTTGGACGCGTCGTGGGAATCCATATTAGGTACGGGGTCGCCGTCGTCATCGTCGAAGGTGCCCAGGTAGGCCTCGATCACCGTCGGATCTTGTGAGACGACTTCCGGCGTGCCCTCGGCGATCTTGCGGCCGAACTGGATGCAGGTGATGCGATCGCAGACATTCATCACCGCCTGCATGTTGTGTTCCACCAGAACGACGGTGATGCCGCGCTTCTCGCGCAGGTCGCGCACCAGGTCCATCATGCGGTCGACGTCCTCGTGGTTCATCCCCGCCACCGGCTCGTCCAGCAGCAGCAGACGCGGGGTGGGGCCGAGGGCGACGGCGACCTGAAGGATGCGCTTGTAACCATGCGGAAGGGTGGCGGCGAGTTCGTGCGCGCGGGCCGAGATGCCGACGAAGCGCACGATCTCCATCGCGCGGTCTTCCAGCTCCTCGCGCCGCCGCCGCGTGGCGGGGGAATTGACCAGTCCCTCCAGGAAGCCGGAGCCGGCGTGCAGATGCAACCCGATCAGCACGTTGCGCAGAACGGTGAAACCGGGAAACAGCTGCGAGTGTTGGAAGGTGCGCACCACGCCGCGCCTGACCAGCGCGTGCATCGGCACGCCGGTGATGTCGCGCCCGTCGAACCGTATCCGCCCGGCGCTCGGCTTCAGCGCGCCGGAAATCACGTTGAACAACGTGGTCTTGCCGGCGCCGTTCGGGCCGATCAGGCCGCGGATTTCTCCAGGTTCGACAGAGAGCGAAACGTCGTTGACCGCGACCAGTCCGCCGAAACGCTTGGTCAGGCCCTGGACTTCCAGCAGTGCCATGTCAGGAACTCCGCACGCGGCGCGCGCGCCAGCGTTGCACCGCGCCCATGATGCCATCCGGCATCGTCAGCATGGAGCCGACCAGGATCAGGCCGAAGATCAGCATCTGGTATTTGCCGGTGACGCGGAACAGTTCCGGGATCAGCGTCAGCACCACCGCGCCGACGATCGGGCCAGCGAAGCTGTTGAAGCCGCCGACGACGATGAACACCAGGATGCTGACCGAGTACTGGAAGGTGAAGACCAGCGGGCTGATATAGGCGAAGTAGTGCGCGTAGAAACTGCCCGCCAGCCCGGCGAAGAAGGCGGCGACGACGAAGGCGGCCAGCTTGAAGCCGGGCACGTTCACCCCGACCGAGGAGGCGAGCAGATCGCCCTCGCGGATCGACCACAGGATCATGCCGAACCATGCGCGGCTGGCGCGATACACCACCAGGCAGGTGATCAGCGTCAGCACCAGGCCCAGATAGTAGAACGGCAGCTTGTGCAGCGTGTCGAACAGCTTGGCGGGTTCGGGCGGCGGGATGTCGCGGATGCCGTACCAGCCGCCGAACGGGTCCTGGAAATAGGCGAAGACGCCGCGCACCACCTCGCCGAACGCCAGCGTGACCAGGAAGAAATAGACGCCCTTCACCCGCAGACTGAGCCGCCCTACGGGAATGCTGACCAGCCCCGCCGCGATGGCGCCGAACGGCAGGCTGACCCAGAACGGCCAGTGGCCGAGCTTGACCAGCAGCGTCGTGGTCATCGCGCCGATGAACATGAATCCGGCCTGACCGAACGAGATCAGCCCGGTGATGCCGAGCAGCCACATGCTGACCGCCATCATCACGTTCAGGCAGATCATCACCATTATATGCAACACGTACTGGTCGGAGATGCCGAGCGGCACGAGTGCCAGTGCGGCGAGCAGGGCGGCGAGTGCCAACCTAGACGTCATAGCCGAACAGTCCTTTCGGCCGCACGATCAGGATCAGCATCAGGATGGCGAAGTCGATGATGAAGGCAAGTTCGCCGCCGAGCGTGGTTTCGGTGATGCTGTCGGACATGCCGATGAACAGGCCGGCGATGACGGTGCCGAGGATGCTGCCCATGCCGCCGATCTGCACGATGATGAAGGATTTCAGCAGCGGCTCGGCGCCCATTTCCGGGTCGACGCCGAACAGCATGCCGAGCAGCGCCCCGCCCACCGCCGCCAGCGCGCCGCTGACGACGAAGACGGTGACGTAGACGTTCTCGATGTTGATGCCCATCAGCAGCGCCGCCTCCGGGTCCTGCTCCACCGCGCGCATCGCCTTGCCGGGGCGGGTGTATTGCAGGAACAGGAACAGCGCGACCGCCAGCACCACGCAGACCGCGGCGGTGAACACGCGCTGCTGGGAGACGAAGGCGCCGCCGATGCGCATCACCCCCGGCACCAAAGCGGGGATGGCGCGCGGCTCCGGTCCGAACAGCGCCCAGGAGCCGGAGCGGATGGCGAACGAGGCGCCGATGCCGATGATGAAGCAGTTCAGGATGTCGTAGCGCAGCGGGCGGAACAGGAATTTCTGGCACAGGATGCCGGTGAACGCCGAGACCAGCATGGCGAGCGGCAGCGCCAGCCAGAAATTGATGCCCCATTCCGCCGACAGGTAGTACACGGCGAACGCCGACAGCATCACCAGTTCGCCGTGCACGAAGTTCACCACGCGCATGATGCCGAAGATCAGCGTCACGCCGAGCGCGATCAGCATGTAGATCAGCCCCATCACCAGTCCGGTGATGCCGATCTGCAACGCCAGGGTAGCGGTCATCGCGGCATGCCCGCGCCGTTCTTGGGAGGCGCTACAGCCCCTTCGGCCATGGGATGGTGGTCAGGTAGGTCGACTTGCCGCCCTTGACCACGCCCATCGGGATGTCGCGGGTCATCGAGCAGTCGATCTTGTAGACCGACTTCATGCCGTATTTCATGGTCCCGAACAGGCCCGCCCATTCCAGACTGCGCAGGCTTTCCGCGACCACCACCGGATCGATCGACTGCGCCTTGCGCATCGCTTCGGCCAGCATGAAAATCGGATCCCAGCTGTCGTAGAGCACGGCGGAGAACGGCGGGCCGTATTTCTTGATGTACCAGTCGACCAGGTCTTTCTGCACCTGGGTCTGCGGTTCGATCAGGGTATTGGACAGCAGCGCGCCTTCGGCGCCCTCCGGGCCGGCGATCTCGAGGAATGTCTTCGGATCGACATAGCCGACCATGATCATGCCCTTGTAGCCGAGCTCGCGCAGCGCCTTCACACCAAGCGCCTGGTCGCGCCCGATCGAGCCGCCGAAGTCGATGAAGTCCGGGTTGGAGGTCAGCACACGCGTTGCCGTCGGATAGAAATCCGTGGCGCCACGCTTGAAATATTCGTTGGCGACGTTGGTGAATCCGGCCTTCTCCGCCTGCGCGCGGCGGTCTTCGGACTCGGTGAATCCCGCCTCGTCGCTCGGGTTGACGTGGGCAACGCGCTTGACGTTGGGATAGGCGGTCTTCAGCCAGGGATAGATGGCGTAGGCCGTCTCGTTGGTCGGCACACTGCGGAAGCTCAATGGCAGGTTCGGGCCGGTGAGGTGATCCTTGCCTGAGGCGAAGGAGAATTGCAGCGCCTTGGCCGCATTCGTCTTGTCGACGATGGGAACCGAGTTGCCGGAGCCGATCGAGTAGATGTAGCGGATGCCCTCGGACAGCATTTTCTCGGCATTGGTCACCGATTCGGCCGGGATGTATTTGTTGTCGTAGATGGCGATCTTCAGCGTGTAGCGATCGGGCCCGATCTGGATTCCCTCTTTGTTGATGATCTCGGTCGCGTGCGTCAGGGCGCGCTCGGCGGCAATGCCGCCGGAAGCGGCGGGACCCGACATAGGCACGTTGGCGCCGACCACGATCTCCTTGTCCGCAGCGAACGCGGCGCGGCTGGAGAGGCCGGTGTAGGCCAGTCCGACAGCAAGTCCGGCAATGCTTCTGCGTCCGATCAGCATGGGAGCCCTCCATCCGTCATGTGTGCCGTCGCGGAATGGGGGAGTGTCCGGGCGTGCCCGGAAGCGGGCCGGCGCAGCGCATGTCGCGCCTGTGCGTGATCCATAATCGTTTCCCCCGGTGGCATTTTTCATCGGCACGGTTCGCGGTGCCGTGGCACCACGCCGTGACCGTATCGCCACTGGGCGGTAGGTTTCGTGCTCCGCGACCAACTGTCAAGCGATAGCTGGAAGCGCAGTGCGGCTAGACGCCGATGCGCTGCATCAGCGCCAGGATGCGCCGCGCCTTCTCCACGATGGGGTAGTCGACGAAACCGCCATCCACCTGGATGGAGGCAGAGCCCTCGGCCTCGGCCTTGTCGAAGGCGGCCATGATGCGCTGGGCACGCGCGACCTCCTCGGGCGAGGGGGTAAAACGGGCGTTTACCACCGGAATCTGCGCGGGATGGATGCACATCTTGCCCTGGAAGCCGATGCGCGCCGCGCGCTGGGCGGAGGCATCCAGGCCGTCGGTGTCCGACAGCCGCACCCACACGGTGTCGAGCGGCGGTTCCAGCCCGGCGGCGCGGGAATACAGCACCATGCGCGCGCGATAGTGATCCAGCTCCTGCTCGTCGGCGGTCCAGGTCATGCCGACATCGAGCGTGAAATCGCCGGCGCCGAACGCCATGCGGCGGGTGCGGGTTTTCGCGCGCGCGATCTGCTCCAGCGCCGCCATGCCCTCGGCGGTCTCGATGATCGGGATCAGGTCGATCCGCCCGACCGGCAGGCTGGCCTTGCGCTCCAGTTCGCCGATCAGCCAGTCGGCGGCCTGGAGCTGCCAGGGCGCGTTGACCTTCGGCAGGATGATGCCGTCGACACCGCGGCCGACGATGGCAGCGAGATCGCCATAGGCGAACGGCGTGTCCATGGCGTTGACCCGGACATAGCCGCCGCAGTCGCGCGGGCGTTGCAGCGCGGCGACGATGGACGCGCGGGTCGCTGCCTTCTCCGAGACCGCGACGGCGTCTTCCAGATCGAGGATCGCGGCGTCGGCGCCGGTTGCGAAGACCTTCTCCACCCGGCGCGGATGGTTGCCGGGGGTGAACAGGAAGCTGCGAAAAACCTGCATATGCTGTCCTTCGGATCATGCCGTGGGGTGCGGGGTCGGGACGCTACTCCAGGCTCCAGGTCCGGCGGTCATAGACCGGCGTCCGGCGGCGGGCGAGCCGTTCTTCCGCGCTCATTGCCAGCCACGGCCTGAGGCGTTGCAGCACCTGCCGCGTCGGCAGCGCCAGATCCAGCGCCAGCGCTTCCTCGATCGGGTAGTAGCGCAGTGCCTCCAACTCGCCGGAGCCGGCGATGGTGCCGCTGACGCGGTCGGCGTCGATCACCAGGAAGCGGGCGTTGAAGCGCATCGCGACGTTGGGCGGAGTGACCATGCGGCAGAGGAAATCGAGCCCGTCGAGCAACGCCGGCGCGCCCATGGTCAGGCCGGATTCCTCCTCCAGCTCGCGCGCCGCGGCGACGCCGAGGCCATGGGCGAGGCCTGGATCGGCGGCCTTTTCCAGATGCACGCGGGTGTCGGGGCGCAGCGGGGCGGCAACCTCGGCATGGATGTCCTCCGGATCGACCGCGCCGCCGGGGAAGACCAGGCGGTTGGGCATGAATTTGTGCCGCGCGCCGCGCATGCCCATCAGCATCTCCGGCCCGCCGCGCGTCACGCGCAGCACGATCAGGCTGGCGGCGTGGCGCGGAAAAACACCCGCGGCTTCCTCGTCCGGCGTGGCGGGCACTTCGTCGGCATCGGCATCACGCAAGATCGAATCCTCGTGTCCTGAGATAGGCGGCGAAACCGAAGCGTTCCGGCACCGAGAGCTGGCGCGCGGTGTTCTCGCTCCAGGTCGCGCCCTGTTTCGGCCCGTAGATGTCGTGGTTCTTCAGTCCGGTCGCCGGCAGCGGTTCGCGCGCGCGGCGGCGCGCGTCGTAGGCGCCGATTTCCGTGGCGAGGTTGGCGTCGTCGTAGCGTTCCCGATGCACGACGACGCACTGCGGCAGACGCATCGAGATTTTCCGTCGCGCCTCCGGCCAGCCGACGGTCAGGCCGGACACCGGATAGACCCCGGCGGGCAGGCCGAGCAGCGGGGTGACGCGCTCGATATGGCTGCGGACATAGCTGATCGGGCAGGTGCCGAGCCCGACGGCATCGGCGGCGGCGATGAACTGGCCCATGGCGAGCGCGCAGTCGACGGCGGTGTTGAGGAAGGTGTCCAGGTTGTTGTTGGCGTGCGGCATCGCGTGCATGTCGCACAGAAGTTGGCCGCGCCGCATGTCGCCGCACCAGACCAGGAACACCGGGGCGGAGGCGATCCAGTCCATCGTGCCGATCCAGTCGGCGATGCGCTTGATGCGGACGGGATCGCGCATCACCACGACGGAATATTGTTGCAGGTCGGACTTGCTGGGCGCGGACTGCGCGGCGGCGAGCAGGGTTTCCAGCAGCGGCTCGGGCACCGGATCGGGACGGTAGCGCCGGGTCACCCGCCGGTCGAGCAGGGCGGCGAGCGCGGGCGGAAGAGGCTCGCCGGCATCGGCATCCGTGCCGTAGCGGGCCGCCAGCAGCGCGGCGCGGTCGTGTGGCGTGTCAGGCATCGACTTCCATCCCTCTCTTCCACCAGACAGATCAATGGGCGTCCCGCGCACCTCCGCGCACCAGCAGGGCGTCTGCCATTACCACGCCCTGACCTTCGGGCAGCACGATCACCGGGTTGATCTCCGCTTCCGTCACCTCCGCCAGCGCGGCGAGGCGGGAGAACGCGGCCACCGCGCGGGCCAGCGCGGCCAGGTCGCCCTTCGGCATGCCGCGATAGCCGCGGGCGGGGGCGAGGCCCTTGACGCCCTCGATCATTTCCAACGCTTCCGCCTCGCTGACCGGGGCAAGGCGCAGTACCACGTCGCGATATACTTCGGCCAGCACGCCGCCGGCGCCGAGCGCCACGATGGGGCCGACCAGCGGATCGCGGCGATAGCCGAGGATCGCCTCGCCGACGCCCTTGGCCATCGGCTGGACGATGAAGCCGGTGATCTGCCCGCCCAGTCGGCCTTGCATCTCCGCCGCCGCCGCACGCAGCGCGGCGTCGTCCTGGATGTTCAGCTTCACCCCGCCGGCCTCGGTCTTGTGCGCGATCACCGCTGAGATGGCCTTCAGCGCCACCGGGTAGGCGAGCGGCGGCGGCGCCTCGGGGTCGATCACCACGGCGTTGTTCGACAGGCCGAGGGCGGCGAACACGGCGCGCGCGCCGGGCTCGTCGATCGCGCCGTCCAGCAGCGCGGCGGCCCGGGAGACATCGCCCGCGTCCGGCACCGGGCGCGGCGCGCGCCAGTCCATGTATGCGCGGACGGCGTCGGCGCAGGCTTCCGGCGTGCGGAAGCCGGCGATGCCTTGTGCCGCGAGCAATTCGAGCGATGCGTCGGCCTGCGGCACCAGGAAGGCGCAGATCGGGTTCTTCCCCGTCGCCGCGACGACGCCGGCCACCGCGTCCTGCGGGCGGAACTGGGCGGAACTGCCGATCACCGCGATGGCGACGTCGGCGTCCTCGGCGTTGCGCGCGTCGGACAGGGCGTTCGCCACCGTCTCCTTCTGGGCGCCGGCCAGGGTGGTGTCGAGCATGTGCGCGGTGGCGATGTTCAGCATACCCAGCCGATCGACCACCATCGCCCCGCCACCGCCGGTGGTGGTGACCACATGCACGGCCCGCTTCGGCGCGACCGGCGGCGTGCGGCCGAGCAGCAGCGGCGGCAGTTCCAGTAGGGTTTCCAGCATATCGACGCGGACGATGCCGATGGCGCGGAAGAACGCCTCGCTGGCCGCATCGGAGCCGGCGAGCGCGCCGGTATGGGTGGTGGCGAGCTTCGCCGCCGCTTCCGAGCGGCCGAGCTTGTAGGCCACGATCGGCTTGCCGGCGGCATGGGCGCGGCGGGCGGCTTCCTCGAACAGGTCGGGCCGGCGGATGGTTTCCAGGAACAGCAGGATCGCGTCGGTCTCGGGGTCGTCGACCAGCAGGGCGGCGATCTCGCCGGCGGTCAGATCGGCCTCGTTGCCGGTGCCGACGATCTTGGCGAAGCCGAAGCCGCGCGCGGCGGCGCGCGATACCAGCGTGCCCATCACGCTGCCGGAGTGCGAAACCAGCGACCAGCGGCCGGGCAACAGCGATTCGGCCTCCAGCGCGGCGTTCACCGAGCAGGCGATGGCGCCGGGGACGTTGATCATCCCCATGGAGTTGGGGCCGAGCAGGCGCACCCCGCCCGCGTGGGCGCAATCGACGATGCGGCGTTGCAGCGCCACGCCCTCCGGCCCGGTCTCGGCGAAACCGTCGGCGAGCACACAGGCGACGGGGACATTGCGCGCCGCGCAGTCGGCGATGGCGGCCTCGACGAACCGGGTGCCGACCAGGACATAGGCGAAGTCGATCGGCCCCGGCACGTCGTTCAGCGATTTATAGGCGGGTTCGCCCAGCACCGTCTCGGCACGCGGGTTCACCGGGAACAGCTCGCCAGCGAACCCGTGCCGGCGCAGATAGACCTGTGCGCGCGCCGTCAGGCGGTTGGTATCGGTCGATGCGCCGATCAGCGCGATGCGCCGCGGGGAAAACAAGGCAGAGGCGAGGGCGGGGTTGGTCACGGCTGGTTCCATTGATTGCTCAGCCCCCACCCAGCCTCTCCCGCAAGCGGGAGAGGCTGCCGCGCGTCGGCGCGGCGGGTGAAAGGCGGGTCGGCTGGCCGGCGTGCGCGGTTCAGACCGGATCCCAGCTGAACACATCGCCCGAGCGGTCGAGCGGCATGAACGAGGAGCGGAACGCCGGCAGCGCGATCTCGGCGCACAGCTCGGGGGTCCAGCCGCCGGCGTGATGCACGCTGCGAACCGGCCGGGGCGAGCTGAACAGGAAGATCTCGTTGTGGCGGGTGCCGAACACCTGCCCGGAAACCTCCTTCGCCGCATCGGAGGCGAGGAACACCGCCATCGGCGCGTTCTTGTCCGGCGTCATCAGCTTGATCTTGTCCACGCGCGCCTGCTGCTCCGGGGTGGAGGCGGGGATGGAGCTGGTCATGCGGCTCCAGGCGAACGGCGCGATGCAGTTGGAGCGCACGTTGTAGCGCGCCATGTCGAGCGCGATGGACTTCGACAGCGCGGTGATCCCGAGCTTGGCGGCGGAGTAGTTCGCCTGGCCGAAATTGCCGATCAGGCCGGAGGTGGAGGTTATGTGGATCATCGCCCCGCTCTCCTGCGCGCGGAAATGCGTCGCCGCGGCGCGGGAGGTGTAGAAGCTGCCGTTCAGATGCACGGCGATGACGGCGTCCCAGTCTTCCGCGGTCATCCGGTGGAAGATGACGTCGCGCAGGATGCCGGCGTTGTTCATCACGATGTCGATGCGGCCGAAATGATCCAGCGCGGACTGGATGATCTTCTGCGCCGAACCCCATGCGGCAACCGAGTCGGTGTTGATCTCGGCCACGCCGCCGGCCTGTTCGATGATCGCCTTGGTCTGCTGCGCCGGGGTGGCCGAACCGCCCTCGCCGGTGAGCGATGCGCCGACATCGTTGATGATGACCTTGGCGCCGGCCGCGGCCATCATGATGGCGATTTCCCGGCCGATGCCGCCGCCCGCGCCGGTGACGACCGCGACTTTACCTTCGAGCATGGGTTTGGACATGATCTGTTCTGTTCCCTATCGCTAGACGTTTCTGGATGCGCCGATCCGCCGGCTGCTTTCCGGGGCGGAGGTTAGGCGGGGTTGTCCGGGTTGTGAACCCGTCGCCGAAGCACGCCTCTCCCGCTTGGCGGAAGGGGCGTACGAAGCTGGCGTTTCCCGTCATGCAACCCCTTGACGCGCCAGGGCCGATGGGCCATTTGCCAGCAATCAGGACCCACTCGGTCCGCTTAGCCGAGCTATGCTGTCCATCGGGGAAGTCTGCCGCCATGCTCAAGCTGTCGAAGCTGACCGATTATGCGGTGGTGGTGCTGGTTCGCCTGTCGGGCGGGGTCGATGTGCAGACCTCGCCGGGCATCGCCTGCGCCACCGGTATTCCGGAACCGACGGTCGCCAAGGTGCTGAAGGCGCTCGCCGGGCGCGGCCTGGTCGCCTCGCTGCGCGGCGCGCGTGGCGGCTACCGGCTGACCCGCACGCTGGACGCCATCCCGGTCGCCGACGTGATCACCGCTATTGACGGGCCGATCGCGCTGACCGCCTGCGTCGAGGCCTCGATCGGCAGCTGCGAGTCCGAGGGGTTCTGCGCGATGGCCGGGCGGTGGGACCCGGTGAACGACGCGATCCGCCGCGCGCTCGGGTCCATCTCGCTTGCCGACATGCAGATCGCCTCCATCCCCCGCGCCTTCCGCGTGCCGGACCAGCCGCCGCGGGCGGTTCAGCCATCCGTTGCCGAATAGGACCGGGCCATGACCGCAGCGACCGAAACCATGGGCGCCGTCCAGTCCGTCACCGAGGGCGGCTACAAGTGGGGTTTCGAGACCGACATCGAGATGGATATGGCCCCCAAGGGTCTGTCCGAGGACACGATCCGGCTGATCTCCGCGCGCAAGGAAGAGCCGGAGTGGCTGCTGGAGTGGCGGCTGAAGGCCTTCGCCGCATGGCAGCAGATGACGGAGCCGCACTGGGCGCGCGTCGAGCACGCGGCGATCGACTACCAGGATTTGCACTACTACGCCGCGCCGAAGAAGAAGCCGGGGCCGCGCAGTCTCGACGAGGTCGATCCGGAATTGCTGCGCACCTACGAGAAGCTCGGCATCCCGCTGAAGGAGCGCGCCATCCTGGCCGGGGTGGAGCCGGCGGAGGGCGAGCGGCAGATCGCGGTGGACGCGGTGTTCGACAGCGTCTCGGTCGCCACCACCTTCCGCGCGACGCTGGAAAAGGTCGGCGTGATCTTCTGCCCGATCAGCGAGGCGGTGAAATCCCATCCCGATCTGGTGCGCCAGTATCTCGGTTCCGTGGTGCCGATCGCTGACAATTTCTTCGCCGCGCTGAACAGCGCCGTCTTCACCGACGGCAGCTTCGTCTACATCCCCAAGGGCGTGCGCTGCCCGATGGA
>PKWQ01000202.1:0-5996 GCA_003133265.1 Acetobacteraceae bacterium | reverse complement strand
CTACCTGGAAGGCTGCACCGCGCCGATGCGCGACGAGAACCAGCTGCACGCCGCCGTGGTGGAGCTGGTGGCGATGGATGACGCGCAGATCAAATACAGCACGGTGCAGAACTGGTACCCCGGCGACGCCGCGGGCCGCGGCGGGATCTATAATTTCGTCACCAAACGCGGCATCTGCAAAGGCGCGCGCAGCAAGATCAGCTGGACCCAGGTGGAGACCGGCTCGGCGATCACCTGGAAATATCCGTCCTGCGTGCTGCTGGGCGAGGACAGCGTGGGCGAGTTCTATTCCGTGGCGGTGACCACCAACCGCCAGCAGGCCGATACCGGGACCAAGATGATCCATATCGGCAAGAACTCGCGTTCCACCATCGTCTCCAAGGGCATCAGCGCCGGGCGGTCGAACAACACCTATCGCGGGCTGGTGCGCATCCTGGGTCAGGCGGGCGGCGCGCGGAACCACACCCAGTGCGACAGCCTGCTGATCGGCGACCAGTGCGGGGCGCACACCGTGCCGTATATCGAGAGCCGGAACCCGACGGCGAAGGTGGAGCATGAGGCCACCACCTCGAAGATCGGCGATGACCAGCTGTTCTATTGCCGCCAGCGCGGGCTGTCGGAGGAAGACGCGGTCAATCTGATCGTCAACGGCTTCTGCAAGGAAGTGCTCAAGGAATTGCCGATGGAGTTCGCGGTCGAGGCACAGAAGCTGCTGGCCGTCAGCCTCGAAGGTTCGGTGGGATGAGTTTCACCGTCACCTCCAACAGCTTGAGGAAGAAATAGGAATGTTGGAAATCAGCGGCCTGACCGCCACCATCGACGGCAAGCAGATCCTGAACGGCATCGACCTGATCGTGCCGACCGGGGAAGTGCATGCCATCATGGGGCCGAACGGGTCGGGCAAGTCCACGCTGTCCTACGTGCTGTCCGGCCGCGAGGGCTACGAGGTCACCGGCGGCACGGCCCAGTTCGACGGCAAGGACCTGCTGGCGATGACGCCGGAGCAGCGCGCGGCCACCGGGTTGTTCCTGGCGTTCCAGTATCCGGTGGAGCTGCCGGGCGTGAACAACGCCAATTTCCTGCGCGTCGCGCTGAACGCCCAGCGCCGCGCGCGCGGAGAGAGCGAGCTGGACGCGATCCAGTTCCTGAAGCTGGCGCGTGCCGAGACCAAGCGGCTGTCGATGCCGGACGACATGCTGAAGCGCAACGTCAATGTCGGTTTCTCCGGCGGCGAGAAGAAGCGCAACGAGGTGCTGCAGATGGCCATCCTGCGGCCCCGGCTGGCGATCCTGGACGAGACCGACAGCGGGCTGGACATCGACGCGCTGAAGATCGTCGCCGACGGGGTGAACGCGCTGCGCGGGCCGGCATTCTCCGCCCTGGTGATCACGCATTATCAGCGGCTGCTCGACCACATCGTTCCGGACCGCGTGCATGTGCTGGCCGGCGGGCGGATCATCCGTTCCGGCGGGCCGGAATTGGCGCAGGAGCTGGAAGCCAACGGCTACGCCGGCATGGTGGCGGAGGCCGCATAGGATGACCGCCGCCATGCAAACCGGCGTCTCAGCCTTTCTCGCCCGGTTCGAGGGGTTGCGGGCGCAATTGCCCGGCGACCCGGCGGTGCGGGCGGCGGCGGCGGAATTGCTGCGCGACGCCGGCCTGCCGGGACGGCGGGAGGAGGCGTGGAAATACACCAACCTGCGCCAGCTGGCCGAAGCCACGTTCCATGAGCCGCTGACCCGCCTGGACGACTGCGATGCGTTGCTGGCCCGCCTGCCGCGGCTGGATGCGCCGCGTCTGGTGTTCGTCGACGGCCGGTTCCGCGCCGATCTGTCCGAGGTGCCGGACGGGGTGAGCTTCGAGCAGTTCGCCCACACCGGCGATTTCGGCACCCTGGCGCGCCCGGAGCGGGAGCGGATGGTGGCGCTGAACACCATGCTGGCGGAGGACGGCGCATCGATCGCGGTGGCCGAGGACGTTGATGCCGGCCTGCTGCAACTGATCAGCCTGGCGAGCGAGATCGCCGGCCGCACCATCGCCTTCCATCCGCGCCACGCCGTGCGGCTGGCGCGCGGGGCGCGGCTGACCCTGCTGGAAATATCGCTCGGCACCGGCGTCTATCTGCACAACCCGGTCAGCGAACTGCATGTCGCCGAGGACGCGACGCTGGTGCATGTGCGTCTGCAAGATGAGTCGCGCGGCGCGTTCCATGTCTCGACCGCCTATGCCGAGGTGGCGGCGGGCGGCACCTATGACAGTTTCATGCTCAGCCTTGGCGCGCGGCTGGCGCGCAGCGAGCTGCATGCGCGGCTCGCCGGTGCCGGCGCGGCGGTACACATGAACGGGGCGCAACTGCTGTCCGGCAACCAGGTTGCCGACATCACCACCGTGGTGCGCCACGACGCGCCGGGCTGCGCCAGCCGCCAGACGGTGAAGAACGTGCTGGCCGGGCGGTCGCGCGGGGTGTTCCAGGGCCGGATCGAGGTCGCGCGCGGCGCGCAGAAGACCGACGGCTATCAGATGAACCAGGCGCTGCTGCTGTCGCCGGAAGCCGAGATCGACTGCAAGCCGGAACTGGAGATTTTTGCCGACGACGTGAAGTGCAGCCACGGCGCCACGGTCGGCGAGCTGGACGCCGATCAGCTGTTCTATCTGCGCAGCCGCGGCGTGCCGGAGGCCGAGGCGCGGGCGATGCTGGTGCGCGCCTTCCTGGCCGAGGCGCTGGACGCGGTCGCGCATGTCGCGGCGCGCGAGGTGCTGGAACGGGCGGTCAGTGCCTGGTGGGAGAGGGAAGCCGCATGAACGACGTGATGGCGGCCACCGGCTTCGACGTCGCCCGCATCCGCGAGGATTTCCCGATCCTGCGCCAGACCGTGCGCGGCAAGAAGCTGGTGTTCCTGGACAGCGCCGCCTCGGCGCAGAAGCCTCGCCCGGTGATCGATGCCATGGTGCAGGCGATGGAGACGCAATACGCCAACGTCCATCGCGGCCTGCACTGGATGAGCGAGCGCACCACCGAAGCCTACGAGGCCGCGCGCGACGCGGTCGCCGGCCTGCTGAACGCGCGCGAGCGCGCGGAGATCGTGTTCACCGGCAGCGTCACCGGCTCGCTCAATCTGATGGCGCACAGCTACGGGCGCGGCGTGCTGAAGCCTGGCCAGGCGGTGCTGATTTCCGCCATGGAGCATCATTCCAACATCGTGCCGTGGCAGATGCTGCGCGACGAGCGCGGTATCGAATTGCGGGTCTGCCCGATCAGCGACGCCGGCGAGCTGGACATGGCGGCGTTCGAGGCGCTGCTGGCCGACGGCAAGGTGGGGCTGGTGTCGATCACCCACATGTCCAACGTGCTCGGCACCTACACGCCGGCGGAACGCATCGTCGCGCTGGCCCACGCGCACGGCGCGAAGGTGCTGTTCGACGGCGCCCAGGCGGTGGTGCACCGCAAGGTCGACGTGCAGGCGCTGGGCTGCGACTTCTACGCCTTCACCGGCCACAAGCTGTACGGCCCGACCGGCATCGGCGTGCTGTGGGGCCGGCGCGAGTTGCTGGAGGCGATGCCGCCGTTCATGGGCGGCGGCGACATGATTTCCTCGGTTACCTACGAGCGTTCCACCTGGGCGCAGGTGCCGCACAAGTTCGAGGCCGGCACGCCGCCGATCCTGGAAGGGATCGGGCTGCGCGCGGCGGTCGATTATGTCCAGGCCATCGGCTATCCCGCGATCGCCGCGCACGAGGCGGCGCTGACCGAGCACGCGCTGGCGCGGATGTCGGCGATCGAGGGCGTGCATGTGATCGGCCGGGCGCAGGATCGCGGCGGCGTGGTATCCTTCACGCTGGACCGGGCGCATCCGCACGACGTGGCTACCCTGCTCGACCGGCAGGGGATAGCGGTGCGCGCCGGGCACCACTGCGCCGAGCCGCTGATGCACCGGCTGGGGCTGGAAAGCACCGCGCGGGCGAGCTTCGGCATCTATACGACGACGGAAGAGATCGATGTCCTGGCCGACACGCTGACCCGCGTGCGGGAGTTCTTTGCATGAGCGGGGAGCATGAAAGCGGGGGGACGATGTTCGACGATCTGCGCGATCTCTACCAGGAAGTGATCCTGGATCACGGACGCCGGCCCCGCCACATGCAGCGGCTGGCGCGGTTCGACGCCACCGCCAAGGGCGACAACCCGATGTGCGGCGACCGGGTGCAGGTCTGGGTGGCGTTCGCGCCGGATGGCACGATCGAGCAGGCCGGGTTCGAGGCGCGGGGCTGCGCGATCAGCATCGCCTCCGCCGACCTGATGGCGGAAACCGTGGTCGGGCATAACAAGCAGGATGCCCGGGCGCTGTTCGCATCGTTCCGGGAGATGGCGAAGACCGGCGCCTGCCCGGACTGCGCGCCGGCGCTGGAACCGGCGCTGGAACGGCTGAAGCCGCTGTCGGGCGTGCATGAATATCCATCCCGGGTGAAATGCGCCACGCTGCCCTGGCACGCGCTGGCGGCCGCCCTGGACGATGTGAAGGAGGCGACCAGTGAATGACGATGTCTCGCCGCGGGACGGTGCGGCGTCTGCTACGCACGCTCCCTGGTCCCCTGACGGCTCGGCCGAGCCGAGGCCGACCGAGGACACGCTGATCGCCGCGATCGCCACCGTCTACGATCCGGAAATCCCGGTGAATATCTATGAACTCGGCCTGATCTACGCCGTCGAAATCAGCAACGACGGTGCGGTGAAGGTGGAGATGACGCTGACCGCGCCGGCCTGCCCCAGTGCGCAGGAACTGCCCGAACAGGTGCAGCACGCCGTCATGGCGGTGCCGGGGGTGACGTCCTGCGAGGTGGAAACCGTGTGGGACCCGCCCTGGGACATGACGCGGATGAGCGAGGAAGCCCGACTGCAACTGAACATGTTCTGAGGAAGAGCGAGTCACGAGCATGAGCACGACCACCACGCCGCGCAAACCCGCCCGCGTCCTGCCGCCGCTGATGACCCTGACGGACACCGCCGCCGAGCGGCTGCGCCAGCTCTATGCCAAGGGCCAGGAGGGCATGAAGCTGCGCATCGGCGTGAAGACCAAGGGCTGTTCCGGCATGTCCTACGACATGTCCTGGGTGGAAGCCCCGGCGCCGACCGACGAAATTGTCACCGACAAGGGCCTGACTGTCCTGGTGGACCGCAAGGCGTCGCTGTTCCTGATCGGCACGGTGATGGACTACGAGGCGAAGGACCTGACCAGCGGCTTCACCTTCACCAACCCGAACGAGAAGGGCCGCTGCGGCTGCGGGGAAAGTTTCCACGTCTGACGGTGCCGGCCCGCTTTAACGGCCGAACACGCAGACGCTTTCCAGCCTTGCCGACCAGAGGAACTGATCCACCGGCGTTGCCGCGAGCAGGCGGTAGCCGGCGTCGTGCAGCAGCTTCGCATCCCGTGCCAGGGCGGCTGGGTTGCAGCTGACATAGATCACCCGCTTTATCCCAGATGCCGCGATCTGGCCGGTCTGTTCCAGCGCGCCCGTGTGCGGCGGGTCCAGCACCACGGCGGCGAACGCGGCAAGCTCCTTGGCGGACACCGGCTGGCGGGTCAGGTCGCGCTGGCCGGCCTCGATCCGGCCGGCGAGGCCCGCCTGATTGGCCGCCTGACGCAGTGCATTCACCGCCGGGCCGTCGCCTTCCCAGGCGGCGACCCGTATGTGCGGCGCCAGGGCGAAGCTGATCGTGCCGCAACCGGCGTACAGTTCGGCGATGCGTGTCTTCGCGGTGCGCTTGCGCGGCAGCCCGTCCACCACGGCGGCGACGATGGCGGCCTCGGCGGCGGCGGAGGCTTGCAGGAAGGCGCCGGGCGGCGGGGCGAGCGAAACGCCGGACAGCGTCGTGACCGCCGGGCGCAAGGCGCAGATCGTCTCGGGTTCGCTGGCGCCGAGCGCCCAGGTGATCCGGGGCAGCGCGTGCGCGCGGGCGAAGTCTGTCAGGCGGTTACGATCCACCAGGCTCGGCGGCGCGT